>NZ_JALQDC010000034.1:0-75944 GCF_023631445.1 Caballeronia sp. GAWG1-5s-s
GGCTCGGGCCGCGCGGCCAGTCCCGAGACGAGCGCCGCCTGCGTGCGGCGCGCGCGCCATGCCGCCCACGCGTGCCGCAGCACGAGCAGCAACGCCACGCCGCCGATCGCGATGAAGCGCGCCTCGCGCGATTCGAGCGGATAGCTGCCCGCGAACGACACGAGCGGTCCGGCAATCCAGATCGCGCCGCTCACGAGCAGCAGGCCGACCGCGAGCAGCACCAGCGGATGGAAGATGATCGAGAAGAGCTTTTTCATGTCAGGCCCCGGGCTTCGCGAACAGCGTCACCTCGACGCGCCGGTTGCGCGCGCGGCCGGCCGGCGAATCGTTGGGCGCGACGGGATCGGCGTCGCCCTTGCCTTCGGCCTTGAGTCGCGTCGCGGGCACGGTGGACGCGAGCAGGTCGCGGACGTTCGCGGCGCGCTCCTGCGAAAGCTCCCAGTTCGACGGATAGCGCGCCGAGCGGATCGGGCGGTCGTCCGTATGGCCCGTGACGAGCACGTTTCCCGGCACGGCGTTCAGGGCCGCCGCGATGCGTCCGATGAGCGGCCGCACCTGCGCCGACACTTCCGCGCTGCCGGGCTGAAAGACGTTGTCGCCGCGCAGCGTCACCACCGACCGATCGACGCGGTCATCGACGGAAACGAGTCCGTCGCGGATTTCCGGCGCGAGCAGTTCGGCGAGACGCGGCCTGGCGGCCTGCGTGACCACAAGCGGCCGCTGCGCGCCTGCCCGGATCGACGAGATGGTGTCGAACGCGGGATCGGAGAGGCGGCCGAGGCGGAAGCTCATCGTCAGATACGCGGCCGCGAGCACCAGCAGCGCGAACGCGCCGACCACCCACACCGGCAGCACGTCGGTGGCGCGCCGCCGCGCGGTCGGCACGCCTTCCCAGTGCGGCGAGAGCGCGCGCTCCGGCTCCCCGCGCTCCTTGCGAATGAGCTGATAGAGCCGCGCGCGGATCGCATCGAGCGTCTGCTTGCCTTGCGCCGCCACGCGATAGCGTCCCTCGAAGCCGAGCGCGAGGATCATGCTCGCCAGTTCCAGCAAATGCAGATGCTGCGCCGGTTTCTGCGCGAGCCGGCCGAGCAGTTGAAAGACCTTCTCGCCGCCCCACGCCTCGTTATGGAATGTCACGAGCAGGCTCTGGCGCGCCCATACGCCGGCGCCCCACGGCGTGCCCGAGGCGGCTTCGTCGAGCATCGTGCAGACCATGTAGCGCGCCGCCGTCAGTTGCTCGGTCGTGACGCCGTTGGCGCGGGCCTGCGCCTCGAAGCGCCGCACGCCCTCCGCGAGCGAATCGCGCAGCGCGGCGGGATCGGCGCACGCGCTCATCGCGCGAATGCGCGGCGCGAGTTGCAGCAGCGGCGCGCAAGCGGCGACCAGCGGATTGACCGCGCCGCCCTGCGCGAACGCGGCATCGAAGGCATGCGTGCCCATATCGGGCGCGGCGCTCGCCGTGAACGGCCCTTGCGTGCTCCCGCTCGTTCCCGCGCGGCGGCGCGCGCCGGGATTGGGCTTGATCTTCGTCTGGTCGGACTCGAATCCGGCGAAGGGGTCGTCGTCGTTCGTCATGTCGTTCGTCATGTCGCGCGTCATGTCGCTCGATCGCCTCCGTGATCGCGTTGACCTCGGCTCGGTCAGTGGCGGATCGCCCAGAACTCCAGCTCCAGCGCCGGAAACTCGCCCGCGATGTACATCGCCAGATTGCCGGTCTGCTCCAGCTCCTTCCACAGCTCGCCGCCGCGATCCAGTTCGAAGTACGAATAACCGGCGTGAAACGGAATCTGGCGCGGCGCGACCGGCATCGCGCGCAGTCCGATGCCGGGCAGCGCCAGATTCACGAGATCGCGCAGCTTTTCGGCCGGCGCGACCTTGACCTGCGTCGGGAACCGCGTGCGCAGCGCCTCGCCCGGCATCTGCGCGCTGGCGGCGAGCACGAAGCCGGCCGTGCGCACCAGATCGAGGTCGTTGATGACCGCGACGCGCACGCCCGGCTTGCGGCTCTGCAACTCGATGGCGATGGCGTTCGGCTCCGGCACTTGCGCGAGCAGCTGGCGCAGGTCGCGCATGAGCGGCTCGAAGGAACTGGCGAGATCGTCGTGCCGGTACGGCGGATAGGCGAGCACGCGGCGGCGCTCGTCGAACGCGGCGAGATCGCCCGCCATCGCGAGCATCGTCTGATACAACCGCTCGGGATGCAGCAGCGGCACCTGAAGCAGATGCGCGAACTGCGGCTCGAAACGGTTCAGCGTCTGCAAGAGCAGGAAGTCGGCGATTTCGGAGACGCCGCCTCGTCCCGGATTCGCGATATGTCGCGCGAGCCGGTCCGCATGCTGATGCAGCAGCCCCGCGATTTCCTGCGCGTAGCCGAGGAGACGGGCGTCGGCGAGCGCGTGCAGCATCGGCGGGATGTAGCTCGGGTCGAGCATCACGCGGTTGTCCGCGCGCCGCTCCAGCACGCGCGCGACGCCGATGGTCACGAACGCGTCGGTGCGGTCGCGCGCCAGCATGAGCCGCACGTTCGGCGCGCCGACGCGGATCTGCGCCACGCGGTCGGTGCTGGTCGTGACGTCGGCGACGGAGGTGTCGGTCGTGCGGTAGCGCAGCGCGTCGGCGTGGCCGTTCACGAGCGAGGCCGTCCCGTCCGGGTCGAACTCCTTTGCGCCGGCGCGCGCCACCGGCAGCGCGAGCAGCACCGTTTCGTCGCGCGCGCCGGGCGGAATGTCGAGCGGCAGCGGCGCGCTGGCATCGTCGGGAAAGGAGAACGCCGTGCCGTCGGGCAGCACGCCGAACGCGGAGGCGAGCGCGACCTTGCCGAGCCCGAGCGCGACTTCATCGAGCATCATCGACGCCCAGCCCCACGACCACGCTTCGGTCGCGCGCGCGTGCGAGCGAATGAGATGCTCGACGAAGCGGTCGTGCTGCTGAAAGTGCTGAGGTTCGAGGAACAGCCCCTCGGACCAGATCGTGCGTTGATGCCAGGTCATGGTGGCTCGTGTCCGCTTCGCTGGTTTCGATGCCGCGCCGCCGCCGACGTCCGCCCGGAACACCCGGCGGCCGGCGGCCGGCGCAGACGCGACAGCTCTCTTCGGAGAACGATCGAGCGGTGCGGATTTGCAAGTGGCGCGCGGCCAGAATCATTTGCCGGGCTTGGGCGCAGGCGCGCTGGCTTGCTGCGCGGCGACCGAGACATCGGCGCGGTCTACGCGCACGCTGACCACCGTCGTCTGGTTCGGCGGCACGGGAACGGTCGCCCGCCAGCGCGAGTGCTCGATGTCGCGATAGGCCGACATGACCGCCACGAACTTCGTGCCCGGCTGCACCGCCTGTTCGACGCTTTGGCGCTCGCCGGGCTTGAGCAGAAATTCGTTCTTCGCGTTGAGATCGGCGCCGAGCGTCGCCTGATCCTTGCCGTAGAGCGTGAAGAAGTCGGCGCTGTCGAAGGCGGCCGTCGCCTTGAGTTCGTAGACGCGAACCAGCACCGGCGATGGCCGCCCCGTGTGGTCCGGGTTGACCTGGTCGAGGGCATGCACGTCGACGCGCACGACAGTCGGCGGCGGGGGAGCCGGCGGTGGCGACTTGCACGCCGCGACGCCGAGCGCGCACAGCGCGGCAATGCCGAGTAAAAGCATGCCGCGCGTGCTCGCGAGGACGGCGAGGCGCGCGCATCGGTCCCGGCCTTCGTCGCGCGAAATCGGATCGACGTTTCGCATGAGTCGCTCTGTGTGCCTGCAAACACAGCACCAGACGAACCATGCCGCCGCTTTTTTCAAATCGGGCGCGGTGGTTCGTCTAGTCGTGGCATCGCGGCGGCTGCCTGCCGCTTCTCGCCGGTGCCACGTCAGGGTCGCGGAGGAGCGCATTCGTGATAGCGATCGATGAAAACGCGTCGGCTCGTGTCGAGGCCGATGCAGGCGCGCCCGCACGCGGCACGCCACAGCGGGCTTGCGTCGCGCTCGCGTTCTTCGCGGCGCTCGCGCTGGCATCGCTCGCCGCGCACGCGCAACGCGCGCCGGGCGCTCGGGATTCTGGCTGCGCGCCGGATGCGGCGGGCATGCAACTCGCCTTCAACGATTTGCGCGAGCCGGGCGTGCAGATCGCGCAGGGCATCTCGACGCGGACGGACGCGCCGGCTGCGCCGGCGTCGGTCGCCGCGCGCGAACCCGCAAAGAGCGGCGCGGGCGATGCGATCAGTACAGCGAATCAGGCGCCCGACGCGCCGGCCGCCAGCGGCGCGCGCAAGGCGCCGGCGCCGGCCGCCGCGCGCAAAACCACCAAGAACGACGCGGGCGCTACGCTCAGTACAGCGAATCAGGCGCCGGACGCGCCGCTCACGCCCGCCGCCCGCGCCGCCGAAGCCCGCGTGCGCGACGCCGAAACCATCGCCACGCTGTCGCAGGAAGGGCAACTGCTGCTCGCGCGCGATCAGGTGAAACTCGACGGCTATGCGTACTGCAGCATGTCGGTCGCGGCCGCCGAGCGCGGCGATTTCCGCGAGGGCATCGAGGCGGCTTCGCGGGCGCTCGTCGTCGCGCGGCAGACGGACAACGCGAATCTCGCCGCGCTTTCGCGGCGCGACCTCGCTATCGCCTACAGCTACGCCGGCGATCTCGACGATGCCGAGCGCTACGCGAAAGAAGCCATCGCTGCCGGCGCGAAGAATCCCGAACAGGTGCTCGCGCCCGCTCACAAGGTGCTCGGCGACATCGCGGCGCGGCGCGGCGATCCGCAAGCCGCGCTTGTGGAGTATCGCGCGGCGCTTGCGACGGCATCGCCCCGTTATCGGCCGATGGTGCTGCTCTCGATCACCAACGGGCAGATCGCCGCGGGCGATCCGACAGGCGCGCGGGCCACGTTCGAACAGACGGCCGCGGTCAGCGGCACCTTGCTCGGGCCGTTGCGCAAGCGCATCGAAGGCAATCTGCTGCTGGCCGAAAACAAGCCCGAAGCGGCGCTCGCCGCATTTGCCGCGAGCGCGACGAAGACCGGCACCGACGCCAACTACGACAACCTGTGGGCGCACGAAGGCATGGGCCGGGCGTATCTCGCGCTCGGCCAGCGCAAGGCGGCGCGCGCCGCGTGGCTCGCCGCGCTCGACGATTCGGAATCGATCCGCGCCCGCTTTCGCAGCGACGAGTTCAAGACCGGACTCTTTTCCGACACGCAGACGGTGTTCGAGGAAACCATCGCGCTCGTGGTCGACGACGGCGACTATCCGCTCGCGTGGACGCTCTCGGAACGGAGCCGCGGGCGGGCGCTGCTCGATGTCGTTCGCAACCGGCTCGCCAGCCAGGTCGATGAGACCCAGTTGAACGGCCGCACGCTCTCGCTCGACGAGGTGCGCGGCGCGCTGCATCCCGGCGAGGCGATCGTCGAATATCACGGCCTGCCGGATCGGCTGATCGCGTGGGTCGTGCGCGCGGACGGCATACAGGGTTTTACGCTGCCGATCCCGCGCAACGACATGTCGCTCGCCGTCGGCGACTTCCGCAACGCGATCATCCGCGGGCGGCCGCAAGCGATCACCTACGGCACGAAGCTCGACGCGCTGCTGATCCGGCCACTCGGCCTGCGAGGGGACGAGCGGCTCGTCATCGTGCCCAACGGCGCGCTGCACTACATGCCGTTTCAGGCGCTGAAGAACGAGCAGGGCTTTCTGATTCAGCGTCACGCGATGGCGCTCGCGCCGTCGGCGAGCATCGCGGTGCAACTCGTGCGGCGTCAGCAGCGAGTCGCGAGCAACCTCGTCGCGTTCGGCAATCCGCGCATCTCGCCGCAATTCGACCTGCCGGGCGCCGAGGCCGAAGTCCGCGCGATCGGGCCGCTTTTCGCAGAGCGCGACACCTTCCTGCAAAGCGACGTCACGCGCAAGACGTTCAGCGAGAACGCGCCGGGAGGCCGCATCGTCCATGTGGCGACGCACGCTCAGGCCGACACCATCGATCCGCTGCATTCGCGGGTGCTGCTCGCGCCCTCGACACAGCCCGCCGACGGCCCCGATCCGCTGCTCGCCGCCGACATCTACAACCTCAGGTTCGATTCGGTCGCGCTCGTCACGCTGTCCGCGTGCGAGACGGCGCTCGGGCGCATCGAGCGCGGCGACGAGATCATGGGCTTCACGCGCGCGTTCTTCTATGCGGGCGCGTCCGCGCTGCTCGTCTCGATGTGGCCGGTCGCCGACGAATCGACGGCGCTCACGATGAGCACGTTCTACGGCGCCCTCACGAAAGGCGAGCAGGCGATCGACGCGATGCGCGCCGCGCAGCTCGCGGTGCTGGCCGACAGCCGGTTCGCCCATCCGTTCTATTGGGCGCCCTTCGACCTGATGGGCGACTGGCGGCTTTCGGTCGCCCGCTGACCTGCCGTTGGCGGGCAAGACATGCCGGCGCCGCGCGCGGTGCCGGTCCGACAAGGATGCTGTGGTCAACGACGCTATGAAGAACCAACTTCTCGCATCGGGCCGGCGCTACCGGCCGCGCCTGCATTCGCCGCGTGCATGCGCACTCGCACGCGCGGCCGGCGTGAGTCTCGCCTGCGCGGGCGCCGTGTCAGCATGGGCGCAGCAAGTGCCGCTGCCGGGCACGGGACAGGTGCCCAGCGCGGGCACGCTGCTCAACGAGCAGCCGCGTCCGCCGGTGGCCGCTCCCGCGCCCGGCGGCGCGAGCGCGTTGCCCGCGCCGGTCACGGCGCCGCCCGGCGTGCCCGAGGGCAGAAAGTTCACGCTCGCAAGCATCCGGCTGGCGGGCAACGAGACGCTGCCCTCGGATCTGCTGCTTCCGCTCGTGTCCGACAAGATCGGCCAGGAAGTGTCGATCAACGACCTGAACGCGATGGCCGCGCGCATCGCGCAGGCTTACCGCGATCGCGGTTATCCGCTCGCGCAGGTGGTGATTCCGCCGCAGGACGTGACCCATGGCGATGTCACCTTCACCGTGCTCGAAGGCAAGATCGGGCGGGTGCGGCTCAACCTCGCGCCCGGCGCGCCGATCAAGGAATCGCTCGTGCGCGCCCGGCTCGCCGCGATCGAGCCCGGCAAGCCGCTCCGGCAAGGCGAGCTCGAACGCACCATGCTGCTGCTCTCGGACGTGCCCGGCATTCGCGTGAGCTCGGCGCTGGAGTCGGGCAGCGCGCCGGGCACCGTCGATCTGGCGGTGAACGTCGAGGCCGCGCGCCGCTGGGATTTCGCGCTCGCCACGGACAACTACGGCGCCGCGCCCGCCGGACGCTGGCGGCTCGGCGCAGTGGGGCGGCTCGCGTCGCCGTTCGGCATCGGCGACAACCTCGACATCAACCTGCTTGCCGCCGAGCGCGCCGACACGCTGTACGGGCGCATCGGCTACGACGCGCCGGTCAACGCTTACGGCACGCGGGCGGGGATCGCGTATTCGCATCTGTACTACTACCTCGGGCAGAACTTCTCGTCGCTGCACGCGCACGGCGATGCCGATGTCGTTACCGCGTCGGTTTCGCATCCGCTCATCCGCTCGCGCGACCAGAACCTGCTGTTGCGCGGCGCGCTGGAGTATCGGTCGCTCACGGACAAGATCGACACGGTGAGCTTCGACAACCCGCAGAAGCTGTATCTCGCGAGCCTCGGGCTGTCGTACGAGAGCCGCGACAGTTTTCTCGGCGGCGGCTTCAATAGCGCCGACGTTCAGCTTGCATTCGGGCACCTGAACATCGACTCGGCGCTCGCCAGGAGCATCGATCAGGGGCCGGCGGGCCGCAACACGCAGGGCAACAGCCTGCGCCTGACGTTCCAGGCGAACCGCCTCAACGCGATCACCGAAAAGACGAGCGTGTTCGTCGGCATGTCGGGGCAGTGGGCCAATCAGAACCTGGACAGTTCGTCACGCATCACGCTCGGCGGGCCGCGCGCGGTGCGCGCTTATTCGCCGTCGGAGGCGGTCGTCGACGAAGGGCTGATCGCGACGGCTTCGTTGCGCTACGCGGTCCTCCCGAAGCTGACGGTCTCCGCGTTCTTCGATATCGGCGTCGGGCGGTACAACGCCCGCTCGATTCCCGGGCAGGGTGCCAACACCGTGACGCGCAGCGGCGCGGGGCTCGGCGTGTTCTGGAGCGGGCCGTACGGCATCACGGTGGACGGCAGCATCGCGTGGCGCACGACCGGCCCCGACACCACCGGCGACGACAAGGTTCCGCGCGTGTACGTGCAAGTGTCGAAGTCGTTCTAGCGCGGGCCGCATCCGCGCAGTGAAGAAAGGAGTTCCAAATGAGCGACATCACCAGTTTTCGGACCCGCAGGCATCGCCGGGCATGGGAGCGCGCGATCAGGCGTCTCGCGAAGCGCGCCGCGCGGCATGCCGGCATCGAGCTTAAGCCGGCCGCGCTGCTGCCGCTGCTCGCGCTCGTCGTCGCGCCGGGCGCGCTCGCGCTGCCGGCGGGCGGACAGGTCGTCAACGGCAACGTGAGCATCAACACGCCCGCGCCGAACACGATGTCGATCAACCAGGGTTCGCAGAAGGGCATCGTCAACTGGAACTCGTTTTCGATCGGCGCGGGCGAGGCGGTCAACATCTCGCAGCCGTCGGCGCAGGCGGTGCTGCTCAATCGCGTGGTGGGCAGTCAGGCGAGCAGCATCGCCGGACAGATCAATGCCAACGGACAGGTGTTTCTGGTCAACCCGGCGGGCGTGCTGTTCGCGCGCGGCGCGTCGGTGAACGTGGGGTCGCTCGTCGCGTCGACGCTCGGCATCTCGGATGCGGACTTCCTCGCCGGCAAATATCGCTTCATGAGCGCCGCGCCGAACGCGGGCGGGCGAGTCGTCAATCAAGGCGCCATCACGGCGGGCGAGCGCGGCACGGTCGCGTTGCTCGGCGCGCAGGTCGACAACAGCGGCACGGTGAGCGCGAAGCTCGGCACGGTCGCGATCGGCGCGGGCAGCGACATCACGCTCGATTTCGCGGGCGACGGCCTCACGATGATCAAGGTCGACGGCGCGGCGGCGCAGGCGCTCGCGAGCAATTCGGGCGTGCTGGCGGCGGACGGCGGGCAGGTGCTGATGTCGGTGCAGACCGCCGACGCGCTCGCCGGAACCGTGCTCAATCAGACCGGCACGGTGCGGGCGCGGAGCGTGGTGGAGCGCAACGGGCGCATCGTGCTGGATGGCGGCGCGGCGGGCGTCACCTCCGTCGCCGGAAACGTCGATGTGACCGGCGGCGCGGGTCTCGCGGGCGGGCAGGCGGATGTGACCGGCTATCACGTCGCGGTGAACGACGGCGCGCGCATCGACGCGAGCGGCGCGACAGGCGGCGGGCGGGTGCGCGTGGGCGGCGGCGCGGCCGGCCGGGAGACCGACATCCACAATGCCGATGCCGTGTGGATGGGCCCGGCCGCGCAGGCGCGCGCGGATGCGCTGGTGAACGGCGACGGCGGCAACGTCGTGATCTATGGCGCCAACGCGGCGCGCGTGTACGGCACGCTGACGGCGAAGGGCGGCGCGAACTCGGGCAACGGCGGGTTGATCGAGACGTCGGCGCGCTTTTTGGACGTGGCCGGCGCGAACATCGATGCGTCGGCGCTGCACGGGGTGGGCGGGACGTGGGTGCTCGATCCGTTCAATGTGACGATCACGAACAGCACGAGCGTCGACAGCGTCGGCGGGCCGAATTTCGTCGCCTCGACGGACAACACCGTCATCTCGGCGGGCACGATCAACGACCGGCTGAACGCGGGCACCTCGGTCTCGGTCGATACCGGCGCGGGCGGCACGCAGGACGGCGACATCAGTCTGCAAGGCCAGATCAGCAAGACCGGCGGCGCTGCAACGACGCTCACGCTGCAAGCCGCGCGCTCGATCGTCGCCGACCGGACGCTCGACGGCGGCGGCGCGGCGGCGATCGTCGCGTCGCAGTTGACCGGCGCTCCGGCCAGTCCGCTGTCCGTGGTGCTGATCGCAAACACGGCCGGACACACCGACGGCACCGCCGAAATCCGGCTGCGCGGATCGCCCGGAAACGCGCAGTTACCGTTTTTCACCAATGGCGGGGACGTCAGGATCGGCGGGCCTGCGAACGGCGTCGCGCCGCGCGTGGTGATCGACAGCGTGAACATGGATACGCGCACGCGCACCGGCCCGGCGGGAACGATCCCGACTTTCGACGCGAACGCGCCAAGCGGCGCGATCACGATCAACGGCCACGGGCCGGTCGATGTGATCGGCGGCGTCGCGGGCCTGGGCTTCGGCGTCGACGTTCAGAACGGCTCTGTCCTGCAAACGACGACCGGCGCGCTCTCGATAACCGGTGACGGCGTGACGGGCGGCGTGCGCATCGGCGGCGGGGGTGGCGTGGGCTCGAACAGCGTTTCCTCGACTTCGGGCGGGATTACGCTGAACGGCACGTCGTCGGGGGGAACCGGCCTCCGCATCGTCGCCGCGACACTCAGCACGACCGCCGGCGCGACGATCAGCACGACCGCCGGCGCGCTTTCGCTGACCGGCGACGGCGCGCAGGGCGGCGTGGCGGCCGTCGGCGCCAGCCTGAGCACCGTGTCCGGCAATATGTCGCTCAGCGGCACATCTTCAGGCGGAGTCGGCCTCTCGCTGAGCACGAGCGTGTTGCGCTCGGACAGCGGTGCGCTCACGTTGACCGGCGAAGGCGGAGGCGGCGGCGTGTCGTCGGATTTCGGCAGCATCGCGGCGGGCACCGGCAACATCACGGTGGACGGCACTGCGCGCGCGACCGGCTCGGGCTCGCGCGCCGACGGCGTCGCGATCACCGCGACGCCTTTCACGACTTCGGGCGGCATCACCATTCGAGGCCAGGCCGCATTGAACGGCGTGCAAGGCGGCGGCGTGACCATCGCGGCAGCGGGCGAGGGCACGGTCACGCTGACTGCGGGCCTGCCGGGCATCCGGGTCTACGGCAGTGGCAACGGCTACGAAGGCGTGCTGACCACGTCGATTGCATCGGATACCGGACGGAGCGTGTCGTTCGTCGCTTCCGACGAAGCCGGGTCCGGCCCGATCGAGATTCTCGGCGTGACCAACGGCGCACCCGTTACCGCATCCGGTGCCGATACGGGCTTTCATTCCGGCCTGAAGCTCGGCAACGCCAGCGTCGACGGCTCGAACATCACGCTCGCCGGCTCCATTGCGGGCGGCGGCACGGTGGACCAGGCCGGGTTGCAGATCACCGATTCGACCGTGACGGCGTCTCCCGGCAGCACGCTCACGCTGCGCGCGTCGAACACCAGCGCCAACACGTCGTCCGTTGCGCTCGACGCGGGATCGACCTCGCTCGACACGCGCTCGGCTTTGAACGCGTCGGGCGGGGCGCTCGTGCTTGCACCGGGCATCGTCACGCCGGGCACCACGTTCACAGTCGCAGCCGATGATTCCGCGCCGATCAGCATCGGCGTGACCGGCGCGACCGGCCCCGGCTTGGTGCTCGACAGCACCTTCGGGCAACGGTTCACATCGAGCATCGACACGGTCTATATCGGCTCGAACACGCACACCGGCCCGATCACCCTCGGCCCGATGACATGCCTTGCCGCGCCCTGCGCGGGCCTGCCATTCTTCCGTAACCTGAGCGCAGCCAACGGCGGCCCGAACAGCAAGGGCATCGCGCTGACGTCCGACATCTCCACGGTCGGCCAGATCACGCTCGATTCCGCCGGACCCGTGACGCAGGGCGCGGCCAGCCTGTTCGCGGGGAACCTGCTTCTGGCGGGCCCGGGCGCCTTCACGCTGACGAACGCGGCGAACGACTTCGGCGCTGTGTCGCTGGCCGGCATCGGCAACAGCGCGCTCACCGCGCAGTCGCTGCCGATCGGCTCATTCAACGGCCGCGTGTTCGATACCGCGAGCAACGCGCTCGCGACGATCGGCGGCGGAGGCGACGCCACGCTCGCGGGCAATCTGACGCTGACGGCCACGGACGGCAACGTAAGCAGCAGCGTGCCGATCGTCAACACGTCGGGCCACGACATCACGCTCGGCATGCACGCGGCGGGCAGCATCCGCATCGGAGCGGACGTGCGATCCCCGAGCGGCGCGATCAATATCGACGGCGACGCGACGAGCCAGGTCATCGTCGGCGGCGTCGCGAATCAAAGCGGCAATCCGCGCATCGCAGTCTCGACCAACGGCGGCCGCGTGAACTTGAGCGCGGCGGGGCGCGACGTGTTCGGCTCGTCGGAATCGACCGGCGTGACCGGCCCGGCGATCTCGATCGACGCCGCCGACATCGATACGCGCGGGCGCGCGCCGAACGGCGCGTTGTCGGGCACGGACGGCGCCGTCACGCTTCAGGGGCTCACGCCCGCCACGACGAGCTTCGCGGAGACGGGCACGGGAACGCCCGTCGCCATCGAGGTGAACAGCGCAACGATTTCCACCGGAAGCGGCGCCATTACGCTCGTCGGGCAGAGCCTGAATCCGGTGGCGAATCCGGGCAACGGCGTCATCCTGCGCGGCACGCCGGCGAACCCGACGCAACTCACGACCACCACCGGACCCGTGCGCATTCACGGCACAGGCAGCGGCTTCGGCGCATACGGCGTGGCGCTCGTCGACGGCTCGCAGATCAGCACTTCAGGCGGCCCGATCGAATTGCTCGGCGCCATCGCCGGCACGGGAACAGGCGCGCCTTCGCCGACCTACGGTTTGTTGCTCTTGAGCGGCTCCATCAACGCGAGCGCCCCGGGCGGCGCCATATCGCTTGCCGGCTCGACCACCACCGCCGATGCCGGCATCGCCTACGGCGCCGTGCCGCCCGCGAACTCGGAGTTTGCCGCCGGGCCGCTTACGGTCAGTACGGGCGCAGGCGGCTTCATCAAGATGAATGCGTCGAACAACGGCACCGCCACGAGCCTGCTCGGGCGCACCACACCGAATTCGATCTCGCCGAACGGCGGTTCGCTCTACGTTTTCCCCGGATCAGTCGATCCGACGACTTTCGCCGTCACCGCACAGAATTCCGTGCCCATCACGCTGTTCGGCACGAGCGCGACGCCGGGCCTCTCCATCGACAGCGAAACGTACGCGACCTTCGCGACGAACCTGCATACGCTCGTGCTCGGCTCATCGACGCAGACCGGCAAGATCACCGTCGACGGTCCGTGCGCGGGCGGCGCGAACTGCGCGTCGCGGCCGAGTGTGTCGACCAGTCTCACGCTGGAGAACACCGGCGCGGGCAGTCAGGGCATCGACCTGCCCTCGGGCATCGCGATGCCGGCCAACGCCACGCTCGCGCTCGACTCCGCCGGGACCGTGACCGACCCCGGCGGCATCCAGGCGGGCGCGCTGCTGTTGGCCGGCGGCGGCGACTTCGCCCTGACCGATCCGAAGAACGACGTGACGACGCTCGCCATCGCCGGGGCGCGCAACGTGAACTTTGCCAACGCGCATGGCTTCACCATCGGCCCTGTCTCTGCGACCGCCTACGATGCGTCGAGCGGAGCAGGCGCCGCCATCGACGGCTCGCAGTCGACCCTGAGCGGCAGGCTGGTCGCCGTCGCGCTGACCGGCGGCGTCACGCTGGGCGCGGCAGGCACGCCGACCAGCGTGAGCGCGGGCGGCAGCATCGATCTCGCGATGGACAACGGCGTGTTCACCAACGCCGGCGGCGGCAGGCTGAACACGAACGATGTCTGGCGCGTATGGGCATCGACGTGGCAGGGCGAGAACCGCAACGGCATCGATCCGGGCAACAAATGGCCGAACTTCTATGGCTGCGCCTTTGGCGGCCTCTGTAGCTGGAACGGCCAGTCGTCGATGCAGACGGTGTCGGGCAACGGCAATCACTTCGTCTACGCGCAGCAGCCGACGCTCACGGTGACGCTGGGCAAGCACAAGCGTCCTGTCGGGACTGCCAACGGGCCGCTCGACCCCACGGTGACCGGCCTGCAAAACGGCGATCAGCGCGGCAACGTGCTCGCCGGGACGGTCAGCACGCCGGCCCGCCCGGACTCGCCGCCCGGAACCTATCCGCTCACGGGCAGCTTCACGTCGTCGGTGGGTTATCGAGTCGAGGTGATTCCGGGAACGATCACGGTCACGCCGCAGGACCTCACGTCGGTGCAGGGCGCCGTCTTCAACCGCAGCGGCCTGCAGCCGCTCTTTACCGCGCAGGAAGACAGCTTCGTGTACGAAAGCAATCTCGGCGGCATCAATGTCTGCGTGGGCACGAACGAGCCGATACTCGCGCTGCAACAGTCCGAAGGCCCGGCCGACCAGCTCGCGTCCGAGTGGAAACGCGTGCGCTCGCGGCCGAACCTGAACAACTGTCTCGTAGTGAACGGCCAGCATGGCTGCGGCGAGTTCTAAGGAGGCCAAATGATCGACGTCGAACCGCTGCTGGAGCCGACTCGTACGATGCCGCCCGCCGGCGTCGATCTCGAATACGACCCGGCGTTCCTCGCATTCGAGGCGCTCTCGCGCGGCAATCCCGAGCGCCAGTTCGATTCGCTCTCCGAGCCGACGGCGTGGCCCGACGTGCTCGAAGAAGCGCAGGCGCTGCTCGCGACCTCGAAAGACCTGCGCATCGCGGTGGTCTACACGCGCGCGGCGGCGCGGGTCCACGGCCTCGCCGGGTTTCATGCGGGCGTGCGTCTGCTCACCGGCCTGTTCGAGCGCTACTGGGACACGCTCTACCCGCCGCTCGACGCCGACGACGACAACGACAACGGCAACGACAACGATGCCGCGCTGCGCGTCAACGCGCTGGCCCCGCTCGCCGATGCCTACACGCCGTTCGCCGAGGCCGACACGCTGTTGCACGACCTGCGCGAATCGGAAGTGTGTCGCGCGCGCGGCGAACGTCTCACGGTGCGCGACATGCTGATCGCGCAGGGCAGGCTGACGGCAGCCGAGGGCGAGAGCCCCGCGACGCCCGCGCGCGTCGAAGGCATGCTCGCCGATGCGCTCGCCGAGAACCCCGATCTTCTCGCGGAAGGCCTCGATCTTCCGCGCGCCGTGCAGGCGCTCGGCGAGGCGATGATCGCGAGGCTCGGCGCAGAGCGGGCGCCGCTCATCGACAAGCTGATGGAAACCGCGCGCTTCGTGGCGGCGCAATTCCGCGCGGCGATGCCGTCCGCGCCGGTGGCGCAGGCATCGGCGGAGCAGGCTGCGCAGGCGCGCGCGGGCGCGTCCGTCGCGCAGCGCGTGGCCGCGCGCCCCGGCGAGATCGCGACGCGCGAGGACGCCATCGCCTTGCTCGACGCCGTCTGCGCGTTCCTCGAACGCACCGAGCCGGCTCATCCCGCGCCGCTCCTGATACGCCGCGCCCGCGGGCTGCTGGGCAAGGACTTCCTGGCGGTGATGCAGGACCTCGCGCCCGACAGCCTCGCGCAGATTCATCTGATCGCCGGAACGAAGCCGCAGTGAGGCGTTGAAAACGCTGTCGCGTCGTTCGTCTTTGAAGCGTCAGGCCAGGGAGGGCGCGATGAGCGGACGAGATCTTCTGCAACCGGCGGCGACGCCGGTCATCGATGGCGTGCGCATCGGCGAATTGATCGGATTCACGGGCGATGGCGCGCGTCCGCTCGTCGTCTACGTGGGGCAGCCGGGCGGGGCGGCGTTGCCTGCGAGGACGATTCCGGATGTGCGCGGCGCGCATATCGGCTGTGAAGTGCTGCTGATGTTCGATAGCGGCGATCCTGCGCGGCCGGTCATCATCGGCTGTCTGCGCGAAGACCGCGCCTGGCCGCTCGACGAAGCGCCGGCACAGGTCGAAGCCGATGCGGATGGCGAGCGGCTCGTCGTCACGGCGAAGGAGGAAATCGTGCTGCGCTGCGGGCAGGCGAGCATCACGCTGACGAAGGCGGGCAAGGTGCTGATACGCGGAACGTACGTGTCGAGCCGGTCATCGGGCGTGAACCGCATCAAGGGCGGATCGGTGCAACTCAACTAACGGTCACCGAGACATGCAACTGATCAACGCTACGCGCATGACCGCAGGCTACACGATGGGCACCGAGCCGAGCGGCCGAGAATCGCTCGTGGTCGTCGTCAAGGGCACGTTTCGTTTGCCCGCGACGGGCGGCACGGCGCAACTCGCCGATGAGCAACTGCCGCTCGTCATGGCCGACACGTTCACGGGCCAGCCCGGCTTTTCCGCGCCGTACCACGAGGTGGACTACGCGCCGCACAAGCCGCGCTGCGACGTGCTGCTGCTCGGAAGCGCGCACGCGCCGGGCGGCGCGCCGGCGACGCGCGTGCCGGTCGGGCTGCGCGTCGGAAGCATGACGAAGCAGTTCGCGGTCGTCGGCGATCGCGTGTGGCAGGCGGGCGCGACGCGCATCGAGCCGAGCGCACCGGTGCCGTTCGTGACGAAGCCGATTACCTACGATGTCGCGTTCGGCGGCGTTGATCAGGAGCACGACGATCCGATGCAGCATGCGGCGTTCATGGCGAATCCGGTCGGGCGCGGGTTTCGGCGGCATCTGCGGCGGGAGTGGGTCGATGGGCGTTTGCTGCCGAATACCGAGGAGCTGGATCGACCGGTCACGCGTCCGGACGAGACGTATCGGCCGATGTCGTTCGGCGTGCTCGGGCGCGGGTGGGCGCCGCGACTGTCGTACGCGGGCACCTATGACGACGAGTGGCTCGACAAGCACTTTCCGTTTTTGCCGCCGGATTTCGATGAGCGGTATTACCAGGCGGCGCCTGAGGATCAGCAACTGGCGATGCCGGTGGGCGGCGCGGAGGTCACGCTGATCAACCTGACGCCGGACGGGAAGCGCAGTTTCGTGCTGCCGGATTTCGAAGCGCCGGTGCTCGTGGTGCCGAAGCACGGAGAGCCGGAGGATTACCGGGCGGGCGTGGATACGATCGTGTTCGAGCCGGATCAGGAGAGATTCACGATGAGCTGGCGGGTGAGGCGACCGCTCCGGAAGAACATGTTCGAGATCGCGCGGGTGCTGGTGGGGCGGAAGGGAAGGGAGTGGTGGCAGCAACGCGAGGCGGTGGCGTTCCCGATTCCGGTTGTCATGGTGCCGATGAACGGGAGATGAGCGAGCCATGAACGATCGGTCCATCGCGATTCTCAGCACCGGGCTCGTGACGAGCGTGGGCTTGTCGGCGCCGGCGTCGTGCGCGGCGATACGCGCGAAGATCAGTAGTCCGACGGAGACCCGGTTCATCGATTCGAACGGCGAGTGGATCATGGCGCATCAGGTGCAACTGGACAAGCCGTGGAGAGGACGCGCGAAGCTCGCGAAGATGGCGGCGATGGCGATCGAGGAATGTCTCGAGGGGGTCGAGCGGAGCGAGTGGAGCAGGATTCCGCTGCTCTTGTGTGTCGCGGAGAAGGACAGGCCGGGGAGGATGGAGGGGCTGGATGATCGGTTGTTGGGGGAGGTGGAAGAAGCGCTGGAAGTGCGGTTGGGCGCGGGGTCGGCCGTGATCGCGTGGGGGCGAGTCAGCGTGTTGGTCGCGCACGTTGCAGGTCAAAAGATCGTTTCTGATAATCGGTCTCCATCCGTGCTGATCGTTGCGACCGACAGCCTTTCGAACTGGTCAACGCTCAGCGCCTATGTCGAAGATGACAGGCTGCTGACGTCGCAGCAATCAAATGGCTTCTTGCCCGGCGAGGCTAGCGGCGCGCTCCTTATCGGACAGTCGAACGAGTCCGCGAGCATCGTTTGCGAGGCTGTTGACTTCGGCGCGGAGCCAGCGAATGTGCATGCCGAGTTGCCGTTGCGGGCACAAGGACTAACGACCGCGATCAAACGAGCTCTCGCCAAGAGCGGTCGCGGGATGCAAGATATTTCCTTCGGCATGGCCGACGCTTCGGGTGAGTCATATTACTTCAAGGAGGCCGCCCTTGCCCTGACTCGCACGCTTAGGCAACGCAGAGAATCGTTCGACATCTGGCACCCGGCGGAGTGTGTCGGTGAGACCGGCGCTGCCATTGGTGCCGTCGTGATCGCAGTCGCCTTCGCCGCCACCGAAAAAAGCTACGCGCCGGGTGATGTGGTTCTCGCTCACCTGAGCAACGACGCAGGTCAGCGTGCTGCGACGGTCTTGTATCGCCAAGGAAGACGCCAGTGAGTAACGGAGTCTACGCAAACTCGAATGAGGTATCTTGCAAAGCGGGTTCCGGAAAGTCCATCTGCGCCGCTCCCGATGTGTGCTCCACCCCTCCGCAAACGCCCGCAACGCCACCGGGCGTTCCGGTTCCCTACCCGAACAGCGGTTCATCGTCTGACTGTTCGGATGGCACCCGCAGCGTCGCCATCTCGCAGGAGGAGGTGATGTTGCGCGACAAGTCCTTCTTCAGGAAAAGCAGCGGCGATGAGGCCGGAAACGCCCCGAAAAAGAATGTTATTACCTCGACGAACCGGGGCGAGATCTACTTCTGTGCGTGGTCCATGGATGTAAAGTTCGAGGGCGAGAATGCCGTTCGACATCTCGACCTGACCACGAACAATCACGCGTCGGCTCCCGGAGCAACACCGCCTCACCCGGAGAGCGAGGCTGCTAGCTCGGGCGTCGTCGTCATTCACTGCGACAAGACTTGGTCCGATTGCCAGAAAAAGCAGGCACGGGCTAAGGTCGATGCAATGAACAAAATGTGCCCATTGACGCGCCGTCCGGGCGTGTCGAAACCAGACGGCCTTGCATCTAGCTGGCGTGAACTTGGAAACGCAGGAGCCAAAGCATTCAAGGACCTGGTGAAAGCAAGAGTTGATGGGAAAACCATTAAGCGAGATTGGCTTCCAGCGAAGTCCGTCCCTAAGGGTAATGCGTCCGACCTGATGCATCCATGCATGGAGAAGCAACTCGCCGAGAAGCCCGATATTGTTAAGGACTGGAGCGCAGATCACGTGCAGGACCTGCAGTTCGGAGGAGCCTGGCACGGGCCGCTAAAAATGTTGGACAAGAACGTGAATGAGTCCCTCGGCAGGCAGATGAGCAACGGACCAAGCGTGGTGACCCGGTTCGACTTGCAAGGGTGCGATTGAGGACGTTGTTGAGTGAGCTTGGCGGAGCGCTCCCATGCGAGAACTGATAGCTACGCTTGTGGCCCAGCAGGGTCGGATCTTCGAGATGTTGCAGTTCGACGAACGACCACGGCTTCGCCGCCCGGTCCACCCGACGCGCTTGTCGAAACTCGAAGCGTGGTTTGCTAGTCTCGACTGCGAATTGCCACAGTCCTACCGAGCGTTCCTCAGCGAGTGCGATGGAATCGAAAACTTCTGTTTGTCGTACCACTTGTTCGGTTCGCCCGAGCTTCTGGCGCCGGACTACCCAGAGACTTGCAGACGGGCCGCAAGAGCGTTTCCGCGCGACGATGCGGGCGCAAATAACGCACTCGTTCTAATAGGCAGCGACCCGGAAACAACGAACCGACTGTTTTTCGATACCCAGCATGAACTTCTGCTACCGAACGAACTGGTTGTATTCGACGGACAACCTGGACAGTGGGAATTCCATACGTCTTTTGAGTCGTTCCTCGAGTTCCGAGTAACAGTCAACGAAATCACCATCGCGCGCATCGCCCATTTGCGGGACGGGACGCAGAGCGAATAAGAGAGGCTATCACCGTTGAAGTCCGCAGGCAGTCTCCTCCCCATCCTCACCCAACACCTCGAAGACGCCGCCTGCCTTCGCACCACGCGCTCGTACCTCGTCCGCGCGCCTCACGTGAAGCTCAAGCACCTTGCCCGTCTCGACGAGCGCATTGCCGCGCATCTCGACGGCATCGCGGTAGCGGGTCGCGTCGGCGCGCAGATGAGCATGCAGGCGCTCGACCGCACCGGCAAGGGCGAGCTCTTCACCGCTGCGGTCGGCTGCATCGAGGCGCACTCGGAGCCGGGCCTCATGCAACTGATCGCGCTCGGACAGGCGGTTCCCGCAGCGCGCCGGGGCCTGCATTCCGCTTTCGGCTGGGTTTCCGCGAACCGCCTTCAGGACACCGCCGCCATGTTGCTCGGCCACACGGATCCCGCCGCGCAACTCGCCGGTCTCGCAGCCTGCGCCCAGCATCGCGTCGACCCGAAGCGCTTCCTCGATACGGCCATCGATTCCCCCGACCCCGCCGTCCGCGCCCGCGCCCTGCAATGCGCCGGCGAAATCGGCCGCGTCGATCTGCTCGCATCTTGCCTCGCGCACATCGAAGACGAAGACGCCGCCTGTCGCTTTCATGCCGCGCAAGCCGCGCTGCTGTTAGGCGATCGAACCGCCTCGCTGAATGCGCTCGCGGAACTCGCCCTTAGCGATACCGATATCGATGCCGATGCCGCCGCGCTAACCGCAAGCGCGCTGCCGCCGGCCGAAGCCCGGGGCCTGCTCGAAGTCATCGCCGCGCGGCCGAAAAGCAGACGCCTGCTGATTCGCACGATCGCTCACGCGGGCGATCCGCGCTACATCCCCTGGCTCATCAGCCAGATGTCCGACGATACAACCGCCCGCATCGCCGGCGAGAGCTTCAGCTTTATCACGGGCGCCGATCTCGCGTGGCTCGATCTCGACCGCAAGCCGCCGGAGCACCCGCCCGCCGGCCCGACCGACGACCCGGACGATGACGACGTCGCCATGGACGAAGACGACGGCGCCCCGTGGCCCGATGCGGAAAAGATCGCGCGCTGGTGGCATGAGAACGGCACGCGGTTTCGCTCCGGCGAACGCTACCTGTGCGGCGCGCCGCCGTCGAAGCAGCATTGCATCGGCATACTGAAGGACGGCTATCAGCGTCAGCGCATGGCCGCGGCGCGTCATCTGTGTCTGCTCGATCCGGGCGCGGCGCTCTTCAACTGCGCCGCGCCGTCATGGCGACAGCAACGCCATCTCGCGATGCTTTGAATCTGCGCGCGCTGGATCGTCTTCATAACGTGATCTCATGCTCACGCGAAGGAGGCGTCATGGCAACCAGCAGTCAGAAGTTCATCGGCCGCAATCGCGCGCCGCGCGTGCAGATCGAATACGACGTCGAAACCTACGGCAGCGAAAAGAAAATCCAGCTTCCGTTCGTGATGGGCGTCATGGCCGATCTTTCCGGCAAGCCCGCCGAACCGCTGCCGCCCGCCGATCAACGCAAGTTCCAGGAGATCGACATCGACAACTTCGACAGCCGCATGAAGGCGATGCATCCGCGCGTCGCGTTTCAGGTGCCCAACAAGCTGACGGGCGAAGGCAACTTGAGCGTCGACATCACGTTCGACAACATGGGCGATTTCTCGCCCGCCGCCGTCGCGCGCAAGGTCGATGCCCTCGCCAGGCTGCTCGAGGCGCGCACGCAGCTCGCCAACCTCGTCATCTTCATGGACGGCAAGACGGGCGCCGAGGAACTGATCGCCCGCGTGCTCGACGATCCCACGCTGCTCAAGACGCTCGCCACCGCGTCAACCGAACAGCCCGCGCCCGCCGCTGAATAAACGCCGAACGAGCGACGCGCGAGCAAAAGCGAATGAGCCCTGAAAGGAAACGACCATGTCCGATATTCCTCAATCGTCCGAAGCGAAGCCCGAGATGCAGGGCGCGATCTTCGAAGGCAGCGATCTCGCGTCGCTGCTGAACAAGGAGTTCCGCCCGAAAAGCGACGAAGCCAAGACGGCGGTGCAGACGGCGGTGCAGACGCTCGCCCAGCAGGCGCTCTCGCAGACGAAGATCATCTCCGGCGACGCCATCCGCTCGATTCAGGCGATGATCGCCGAGATCGACGCGAAGCTCACCGAGCAGGTGAACGAGATCATGCATCACCCGGACTTCCAGAAGCTGGAGGGCTCGTGGCGCGGATTGCACTATCTCATCAACAACACCGAAACCGACGAGATGCTCAAGATTCGCGTGATGAACGTCTCGAAGAAGGAACTCGGCAAGACGCTCAAGCGCTTCAAGGGCGTCGCGTGGGACCAGAGTCCACTATTCAAGCAGATCTACGAGCACGAATATGGGCAGCTTGGCGGCGAGCCCTTCGGTTGTCTGATCGGTGATTACTATTTCAACCAGACGCCGCCCGATGTCGAGTTGCTCGGCGAGATGTCGAAGATCGCGGCGGCTGCGCATGCGCCGTTCATCGCCGCCGCCGACCCGAGCCTTCTGCAGATGGACTCGTGGCAGGAACTCGCCAATCCGCGCGATCTCACCAAGATCTTCGGCACGCCCGAATACGCGAGCTGGCGCTCGCTGCGTGAATCGGAGGATGCGCGCTATCTGGCTCTCGCGATGCCGCGCTTTCTCGCGCGCGTGCCGTACGGCGCGCGCACGGAACCGGTCGACGAGTTCGACTTCGAGGAAGACACCGGCTCGGCCGATCATTCCAAGTACACGTGGGCCAATTCCGCGTACGCGATGGCCGTGAACATCAACCGCTCGTTCAAGCTGTATAGCTGGTGCTCGCGCATTCGCGGCGTGGAGTCGGGCGGCGCGGTCGAAGGCTTGCCCGTGCACAGCTTCCCGACCGACGACGGCGGCGTCGACATGAAGTGCCCGACGGAGATCGCGAACCCCGACCGCCGCGAGGCCGAACTGGCGAAGAACGGCTTCATGCCGCTGATTCATCGCAAGAACTCGGATTTCGCGGCGTTCATCGGCGCGCAGTCGTTGCAAAAGCCCTTCGAATACGAAGACCCCGACGCCACGGCCAATGCCGCGCTCGCCGCGCGCCTGCCGTATCTGTTCGCGTGCAACCGCTTCGCGCATTATCTGAAGTGCATCGTGCGCGACAAGGTAGGCAGCTTCAAGGAACGCTCCGACATGGAGACGTGGCTCAACAAGTGGATCACGCAATATGTGGACGGTGATCCGGCCAATTCATCCGAGTACACGAAAGCGCAGAAGCCGCTCGCGGCCGCCGAGGTGAAGGTGCAGGAAGTGCCGGGCGCGCCGGGCTACTACACGTCGACGTTCTATCTGCGTCCGCATTATCAATTGGAAGGCCTGACCGTCTCGCTGCGGCTCGTGTCGAGATTGCCGTCGGCGAAACAGGCGGCGTGAGCGTGTAGGCGTTTGCGCGCGATTCGCTCGCGCGACGGATGCCCGCATCAGGGCGCGGGCATCCGCAACACCGTCGCCTGCGAGGCGTCCCCGATCCATACCGCGCTCGCCGTGAAGTTGTCCTGATTCGGCCGCGCCGCCTCCCGCAAGTGCGCCACCATCAGATCGAGCCATGCGGCGGGCGTCGGCGCGTGGCCGATCGCCTCGATCATCGCGCATTCGTCGAGATGCTCCCAGAAGCCGTCGGTGCAGAGCAGAAACGCATCGCCGTCGGCGATCGGGAACGGCTCCGTGGACGCCGCGATCGCCAGATCCTCCGCCGTGCCGAGCGCCGAGAAGAGGATGTTGCGGCGCGGATAGCTGCGCACGTCGCGTGCTTCGAGCAGGTTCGCGTCGATCATGCTTTGCACGAGGCTGTGATCCTGCGTCTGCACGACCGTCGCGCCGCGCCGGAAACAGTAAAGGCGCGTGTCGCCGCAATGCGCCCATGCCGCGAGCCCCGTCGCTTCGTCGATGCCGAGCACCACGGCCGTCGAACGCATCTGCGCGAGTTCGCGGTCGTGCTCCTGCGCATCGATGATGGCGTCGTTCGCGCGCAGAAGCACGCGCAGCAGGTTCGGCCCGGTCAGCGCGACACCCGCTTGCGCCACCCGCGACAACTCCGCGAGCACGGTATCGACCGCGATGCGCGATGCGATATCGCCGCCGCCATGCCCGCCCGCGCCGTCCGCCACCACGCTCGCGAAAAGCGAGGCCTGCCGCCATTCGCCGAGCGCATCCTCGTTGCGCGAGCGGCCGCCGACCTCACTCACGCTTGCGGTTTGCAGTTGCATGTCGTGTCTCCGGCGCGGCTCAGGTGCGACGGCTGCGCTTCAGTGCGTCGACCTGCGCTTCGTAGGCGGCGACGAACGCGCGGCCGAACAGCATGTGGAAGTCATCCGCCGCCTCGCTGGATAGCTGGCCGTAGATCTCATTGAAGAGGTCCCAGCAGCGCGCGCGGCGGTTTGCCGCGATGAGGCCGTCGAGCATGGAGCGCCCGGACAGCCGCGCCTCGATGCGGCGTGGCTCGAAGCGCTCGAACACGCCGTCGAGCGCCGCGCGCATGCCCGCGACCATGCCGACCTGATGCGCCCGCAGGTCGGCGTAGGCGTCGGCGAGGGCGGCGGCCGGCGGCATGAAGCCGCGCACCGGCGGGCTCAGCAGATGCGCGAGCGCCGCGTCCGCGTTCGGCGAGAACTTCAGCGGATTGTTGTCCGCCGCCGCGATGATGGTCGCGTCCGTGCGCATCTCGCGCTTGAACGCGGCGCGCGCGGCGAGCAGATCGAGCGTGCCTTGCGTGGCTTCGCGCAGCAGTTCGCCGAGAAGCTGCATCAGCGCGGGCGTGAGCGCGTCGAGCCGCACCCCGGGCGCGGCGAGTCCGCGCAGGAAGGCGTCGATCAGCGCGCGGTCGTCGTTCGCGGGCGCGGACGGCGCGGGCTTCGCTGCTGGCTTGGTCGCGGGCGAGGGCGAAGGCGTCGGCGCGGCGCGCGGCTTCGGCGGCGTGAAGGCGCTGTGCAGCTCCGATCCGGCGTCGGACAGCGTGGCGGGCGGCGCGGCGGACCGCGCGTTGCCGGTCAGGCTCGCGAACGGATCGGCGTCTTGCGCGGTGTTGGGCTGCGTGAGGGGATCGATAAGAGGATCAATGAGCGGATCAATGAGCGGACCCATCGGCTGATTTATCGAAGGTCCAATGCCCGGCGCGAGATCGAACAGCTCGTCGATGGAAGGCTTCGCGGCCGGATCGTCGAAGCCGAAGTCGAAGTCGTCGCGCGGCGCGGCAGCGGGCGCGGACGCCGGCGGCCGAGCGCCGAGAAGGTCGTCGAATTGCGCGTCGGAATCGGACGCCTGCGGCGCGGGTGCGTCGAAGAGGCCGGCGAACGGATCGTCGGGGGCCGAGATGAACGTGCGGTCCGGCGTCACGGTGTCGTCCTCGGCGGATGGTTCGCCAGATACTTCGGCTCGCAGCTGATACCCGCCGATCTGCACCTCGTCGCCGTTTCCGAGCGGCACTTCCTGGCCCGGATCGAGCGGCGCGCCGTTGACGAGCGCGGGATTGCTGCCGCGGTCGATCAGCCAGTACCTGCCGTCGCGCCAGACGATCTGCGCATGCAGGCGCGACACGGTGCGCTCGGCATCGTCCAGCACGAGCCGGTTCGTGACCGCGCGCCCGATGGTGCCGCCCTCGGCGTCGAAGTTCGCCGCGAGCGGCGCGCGCGGCGGCTCTCCGTTGTGACATGTCACCGTGAGTTTCAGCATCGGCTGCGGCTCCGCTCTCGCGCGTGCGTTCAGTCGAACGCGTAGATGAAGTCGTCCGCGCTCGCCGACAGACGAATACGCCCGAGCGCGCCGCCTTCGGTAAGCCGCGTCAGATACTCCGTGGAAATGCGCGGCAGCACGGTGTTGGTCAGCAGCGCATCGATCACGCGCCCGCCCGACTCCGCCTCCGTGCAGCGCGACACGATCAGCCGCACGGCGTCGTCGTCGTAATCGAACGGAATGCCGTGATTGTCCGCGACGCGCCTACGAATGCGCTCCAGCTGCAGGCGCACGATGTCGGCCATCATCGCGTCGGAGAGCGGGTAGTACGGCACCGTGACGAGCCGTCCGAGCAGCGCGGCGGGAAAGACGTCGAGCAACGGTCCGCGCAACGCGGCCGTGAGCGCTTCGGGCGAGGGCGCCGCCGCAGAGTCGCGGCACATCGACATGATGACATCCGAGCCGACGTTCGAAGTCAGCAGAATGATCGTGTTCTTGAAGTCGATGTAGCGTCCCTCGCCGTCCTCCATCCAGCCCTTGTCGAACACCTGAAAGAAGATCTCGTGCACGTCGGGATGCGCCTTCTCCACTTCGTCGAGCAGCACGACGCTGTACGGCCGGCGGCGCACCGCCTCCGTGAGGATGCCGCCCTCGCCGTAGCCCACATAGCCGGGCGGCGCGCCCTTGAGCGTGGAGACGGTATGCGCTTCCTGGAATTCGCTCATGTTGATGGTGATGACGTTCTGCTCGCCGCCATACAGCGTTTCCGCGAGCGCGAGTGCGGTCTCCGTCTTGCCGACGCCCGAGGTGCCCGCGAGCAGGAACACGCCGATCGGCTTGTCCGGATTGTCGAGGCGCGCGCGCGACGTTTGAATGCGCTTGGCGATCATGTCGAGCGCATGGCGCTGGCCGATCACGCGGCGCTCCAGCGAGTCGGCGAGCCCGAGCACGGCGGCCAGTTCGTTTCTCATCATCTTGCCGACGGGAATGCCGGTCCAGTCCGCGACCACGCCCGCGACCACGCCCGCATCGACGCTCGGCAGAATGAGCGGCGCGTCGCCTTGCAGTTCGGCGAGACGCGCGTTGAGCTGCGAAAGACGCGCGAGCCGATCGTTGCGTGTCGACAGCGGCGTATCGACGGCTTCGCCTTCTTCGCGCAACGACGCGCGCAGCGCGAGCAGTTCATCGACGATGCGCTTCTCTTCGTTCCAGCGCGCCTCCAGTCCGCCGAGCGCATCGCGTTCGCGGGCGAGCGCCGCCTCGACATCCGCCGCGCGCGTGCCGACATCCACGCCGACAGTCGCCTCGCGCGCGATGATCTGCGCCTCCACTTCGAGCGATTCGATGCGGCGGCGGCAATCGTCCACTTGCGGCGGCGTCGCGTGCTGGCTGACCGCGACGCGCGCGCACGCGGTGTCGAGCAGCGACACGGCCTTGTCGGGCAACTGGCGGGCCGGAATATAGCGATGCGACAGCCGCACGGCCGCCTCGATGGCTTCGTCGAGCAACTGCACGCGATGATGCCCTTCGAGCACGGCCGCCACGCCGCGCAGCATGCGCACGGCTTTGTGCTCGTCGGGTTCGAGCACCTGCACGACCTGAAAGCGCCGCGTGAGCGCCGGATCTTTCTCGATGTGCTTCTTGTACTCCGCCCACGTCGTCGCGCCGATGGTGCGCAAGTCGCCGCGCGCGAGCGCCGGTTTGAGCAGATTGGCCGCGTCGCCAGTGCCGGCCGCGCCGCCCGCACCGACGATCGTATGCACTTCGTCGATGAAGAGAATCACCGGCTTCGGACTCGCCTGTACGTCCTCGACGACCTGGCGCAGCCGCTGCTCGAACTCGCCCCTCATGCTCGCGCCCGCCTGCAAGAGACCGAGATCGAGCGACCAGAGCGCGACCTCGCGCAAGGGCGGCGGCACGTCGCCGCGCGCGAGGCGTTGCGCGAAGCCTTCCACTACGGCGGTCTTGCCCACGCCGGCCTCGCCCGTGAGAAGCGGATTGTTCTGCCGCCGTCGCATCAGGATATCGACGAGCTGGCGGATCTCCTCGTCGCGGCCGGTGACCGGATCGAGCTCGCCCTGACGCGCCTTCGCGGTGAGATCGGTGGCGTACTTGTGCAAGGCTTCCTGACGGCCCATGCTCGCGGGCGCGGTCTCGTCGCCGGCTGCGGGCGCCTGCGCATGCGGCTCGTCTTCCGCTTCCTCGACCGAATCCGCGACGATGCGCGCGAAGTTGTCCGACAGATCTTCCGGCTTGATGCGCTCGAACTGCCGGGAGATGCCGATGAGCACATTGCGCAGCCGCTGTGTCTTGAGCATGCCGACGAGCAGATGGCCGGTGCGCACTTTCGTCGCGCCGTAGAGCAGCGTGCCGTACACCCAGCCGCGCTCGATCGCGTCGGTGATGTGCTCGGAGAGATCGGAGATCGCGGTGGCGCCGCGCGGCAGGCGATCGAGCGACGCGGTGAGATCGCGCGCGAGCGTGGCCGCGTCCACGCCGTAATGCGCGACGATGCGTTCCATGTCCGACCGCGGCGTTTCCAGTATCTGCATGAGCCAGTGCGAAAGCTCGACATACGGGTTGCCGCGCATCTTGCAGTAGACCGTCGCGCTTTCCACGGTCTTGTAGCCGAGCCTGTCCAGCTTGCCGAACAGCGCCACACGACTGATTTCCGCCATCGTCCGACTCCCTATTCAACGGGCGCGCGCCGACCGCAGGCGCGTCTTCATGCTCATTCGATAAGACGGCGCTCGCGCGAGGTTTTTTCAAAGCGCTTGCTCGAAGGAAGCTCACGCGCAATGCGTGTCCGCGTCGAGCGCGAGGTCGGCGCGATTGGCGCCATGCGTGGCGAGACCCAGCCACGCCGAATAGCCGAGACGTCCGTAGCGGCCGGGTTGCGCGGTCGGCACTTCATCGGCGACGAGCACGAGTTGCGCATCCCACGCAAGCTCGCCGTTCAGATGCTGGCGCACCAGCGCGAGGAGGGTCGGCAGCGCGGCGCCGCCCGGCAGCAGCGCTTCGTATTGCGCGAGCGTGAGCGGCCCGATCACGAGCCGGAACGCATGCTGGCGGTCCCACACGCGCGCGCCGAGCAGCGCGCCGCGTCCGAGTTGCGCCGCGCTCGCGGCGCGCGCGGAGAATCGCGCCGACAGCGAACGCAGAGCGGTGCGCTCGTCGAGCGGCAGCGTCATCCAGTGGCCGCGAAACGGTTCGAGCCGCACCGGCACGCGCAAGAGCGCCGACGCAATGCTTTCGAGCACGTCCGCAGGGCGCGTCTGCATGTTCCAGAGGCCCGCGAAATGCAGCTTGGCGTGACCGGAGACGGCATCGCGCGCGCGGCTCGTCCGGTCGGCGAGACCCATCAGCGCGCCGGTATAGAACGCGAAACGGTCGTCGTCCGGCCGGTCGAGCGCGTTGACCGGCCGCCCCTGCGCCCACGCGCGATAGAACAGCAGCACGAAGCGATGCAGCAACGCATCGAGCAGGCGCGCGAAGCACGTGTCGCCATGATGCAGCGCGCGCTGCCGGGCGAAGTCGGTCAGATGCAGCGGCATCGGGCCGTTCGGACCGAGAAAGCCGAAGAAGCGTTGTTCGAGACGGGGCGCATGGCCGCCCGGTTCGCGCGTGAGCGCGGCGAGCGGCGCGGGCGCGAAGGCGAGCGAGACGTCCTGCGCGAGCCGCACGGCTTCGTCCGCCGGACGCGCGCCTGTGCCGAGACGCGGCAGGTCGGGCGTGAGCGCCTCGATGCGCCGCATCACCTGATAGAAGTCGAAGCGATGCGGCTCGGCGGCGACGGCGTCGAACAGTTCGATGAGCGCGTGCATCCGTTCGCCCGGCGCTTGCTCGATGCGCGCGGCCACCGGCGCTTGCCGCGCCGCGCCTAGAAGATCGCTCTCGTGCCGCATCGCGGTTCGAGGCGCAGGATTTCGCCGCGCGCGCTGGTGCGCAGCGTCGTCTGCACGAAAGAATTGATCGACACGTAGCGCGCGAAAAAGCGGTCCAGCACGCAGCCGAAGAGCCACGCGCTGCCGCCCTGAAACGCGAGGTCGTCGACGAGAACGTCGATCGCGAGGCCGCGTCCGAAAGCGATCGGGCCGGGCATCGGCAGGCGTCGCGCGACGGGTTTCGCATCGACGGAGGCGACGCCCGCGACTTGCGCCCGGCCGGCGTGGTCCGCGGGCGCGACGTGCAGCATCAGCAGCGCGCGCAACGCAGCGGCAGCCTCGCGCGGGCCGTTGCACAGCGACAGATAGTGCAGCGATAACTGGTCGATGAGCCGCCAGCTCTGCGCGGCGTCGAGGGTCGCGGGCGCGGGCCGCGACGGGCCGCTCACGCATCGCGCGGTGGCGACGGGCGCGGCGATGTCGAGCGAGAAGTCGCTGCCCGTCGCGTCTCGCGCCATCATCAGCGGCAAGTCGCGGTTGCTGCACAGCGTGGCGAACGACAACTGCCGCAGCGAGCCGCGATAGGGCGCGGCACGCGGATCGACGATCGACACGTAGGTTTCGCTGCCGATGTATTCGGTGCGCGCGCCGCTCTTGCGCCGGGCAGCGGGCACGAGGCGCGGCTCGCGCTCCGTGGTGAAGAACGCGGCGTCGCCGGGCCGGTCGGCAAGGAAGTCGGCGTAGAACGGATGAAACACCTGCTCGCTGTCGTCGTTCGCGCCGTAGCCCGCCACGCCCGTGACCGAATGGACCTCGAAATCGAGCGGACGCGTGCGATCGGGCACGACGTGAAAGCGCGCGGTGGCGTCGGTGACGAGCGCGCGGTCGGCCTGCTTCGGAAAGAGATTGATGGCGGGCACGCAGTCGAGCAGCACATGGTCTTTCGTGACGATGCGCTCGAGCGACGCATCGCCCGCCGCGAGCAGGAACGTCAGTTCGATCTCGCGCGCGGCGAATGCGGGCAGCACGCGCGCGAGTCCTTCGACACGCGCAAAGCGAAAGCGCTCGGGCAACGCGAAGTACTCACGCAGCACGCGATAGCCCTGAAACGCGTTGGGCGTGACCGGCAGCAGCGCCTCGTCGTCGCCGAAGCCTGCGGGCGAAACCGCATCGCCGGGCAAGGCGGCGAGCGCTCGGCTCGGGCGATCGGGCGTCGACACGACGATGGCGAGTGTGCCGCCCATCACGAGTTCGTAGAGCCGGTACGCCGTTTCGTCGCCTCCCGCGAAGAAGAGGCTTAGGGCGTCGAGCCGCAACGCGTCGAACGAAAGGCCCTCCGGCGTCGCGAGCCGGATGCGCAGCGCGCCGTTCACGCGATGCGCGAGCGCCCGGGTTTCCGGCAGCGTGGCGAGCGGCAGGTCCGGCGCCTGCGCGAGATAGCGCGCCTCGGTCATCTCGATGGGCCAGAGCGTGAGCGCCGCGCTCGTGCGGAACTCGCAGGGCGTCGTCTGCGCGGGCGCGCGCGTCGAGAAAAGCTCGGTATCGCGCGGGACCGTGAAGCCGTCCGCGAGATTCGGATTGGCGAGATCGGGCGCGAGACGCGCGATCAGCATGGCCGGCGTCGGACAGGCGGACTGCGGCAGCACGACGTGCGTGAGCTGCTGCGTGAAGCGCGGAAACTCTTCTTCGAGCTTCAGCTGAACCCGCGCGGCGAGAAACGCCGTGCCTTCGAGCAGCCGCTCGACATACGGATCGGCCACGTCGATGCCGCTCATGCCGAGACGCGCCGCGATCTTCGGGAACTGCTCGGCGAACTCCGCGCCCATCTCGCGAAGATGGCCGAGCTCGGTGTTGTAGTGACGCAAGAGGCGCGGGTCCATGTTGTCCGTATGCGATGTCAGCGCGGCAGTTCCATGACCGTGATGCCGCCTTCTTCCAGATCGATTTGCGTGCGCAGCGCGAATTCGAGCGGCACCGGCTGCGCCCACAGCAGGCCGCGGATCACGAGCGCGATCTGGTTGTGCATGTCGAGCACCGCGCGGTCGAGCACCGGCTCGATCTCGAGCGTCGACGGATCGATGCGCGGCTCGAAGCGCTCCACCGCCTGACGGATCGCCTGTTCCAGCAGCACCGTGTCGATGGTCGATGCGTAGCGACCCGAGAGGCACGGCAGGCCGTAATTGAGCACCGACGTGAAGGCGTGGGCGAAGCGTTCCTCGGAGATCGCATCGCCGAGGTTCGTCGTGTTGAAGAGCCACGACAGATCGCGCAGGACCGCCGCGCGCAGGCTGCGATGCGACATGAAGCGCTCGCCGGCAGCTTCGGCGCGCGAGGCGGGATTGTCGTCGATCAGGCGATCGAGCAGGGAAGGCTGCAGACGGTCGCTGGCGCTGGGCTCGTTCATCGCTTCCTTCGAAGGTCAGCCGCCGCGCCGCGCGGATACGTCGAGCGCGAAGGTCACTTCCGCGCCGCGGCTGCCGGTCGCGGATTGCGGCGCGCAGGTCATCGTGAATTGCTGCGCCGACAGCTCGAAGATCTCGCACGGCCGCGCGAGACGCGGGCTCGTGTAGATCTGATAGTTGCGGATATACGCCTGCTCCAGTTTCATGGACAGGAATTCGATCTGCACGCCGTGATCGCTGCCGGCCGACTTGTAGCAGCGAATGTGCGCGAGCGTGAGGAGTTCCGCCTGAGCGCATAGCTTCGCGAGCACGGGCGACGCCGAATCCACCGATTTGATGACGCCGAGCGCCGTCACGCGCATGTCGTTGGCGTTGAGCGCGGCGGCGAGCGGCGCGGCTTCGTAGCCTTGCGCCCAGCGCCAGCCGTGGATCTGCATCGGCGTGTCCCAGTCGCCGCGCTTCGCGGCTTCCCCTTTCACGGGCGCGTTGCTGCGCTTGGGCACCACTTGCAGGAACATGTCGCCGGAATCGGCGAGCGCGAGCGAATCGAACTGGCGCGCGGCGTCGATCGTGAGCATGCTTTCCGGGCGCATATCGCGCAAGTCCTGAGTGGGCATCGGGCTGATCCATTTAATGGCCTGTCGGATGTAAAACGGCGCGCGTCGCGCGATTTTGAAGTTCAAAAACTGGCAGCGTGGTTCGTTTAACCGGTGGATTGCATTGCGCGGGGCGCGCGCAACGATGCAACGGATGCCGATCACGACGGAGGATCACATGGCTACGACCGACTGCTATCTGAAGATCGACGGAATCGACGGCGAGTCGAAGCACAAAGGGGCGGAAGGACAGATCGAAGTGCAGAGCTTCAACTGGGGCGTGACCAACGCCAGCAATCCGATGACGGGAAGCGGCAGCGGCATCGGCAAGGCGTGTCCGGGCGTGTTCCAGTTCGTGCATCAATACGACAAGTCCGCGCCGACGCTAAAGAAGAGTTGCGCGAGCGGCAAGCACATCCCGACCGCGAAGCTCACCGTCAGCAAGGCGGGCGAAGGGCAAAAGGAATTTCTCACCGTGACGATGAAGCAGGTGACGGTGACGAAGGTTGCGCTGGTGTGCGAGCCGGGCGGCCATCCCGAGCAGACTGTCGATCTGAGCTACGCGGACATCGAGTTCGAATACAAGCCGCAGGACGACAAGGGCGCGCTCGGCGGCGCGGTGAAATTCGGCTGGGACGTGCGCAGCACCGAAGTTCGCTGACCGACGACACGGTGCGCCCATGCCCAACGATGCCGCCGCGCAAGCGCCGCTCGTCAACGTCGATACACCGCTCGGCGACGACTTGCGCATACTGGCCGTGCGCGCGCACGCGGAACTCGGGCGCATGCCGCGCGTCGAGTTGACGCTGGTATCTAAGCGCGCCGATATCGACTTCGGGCGCATTCTCGGCAAGCGCGCGAGCGTATCGCTCGCGGTGCCCGGCGCGAAGCCGCGCGTCTTTGGCGGCTATGTCGTCGGCTTCCGGCAGACGGGCATGCGCGGACGGCTGCACGTCTATGAAGCCGCGGTGCGGCCGTGGCTCTGGCTGCTCGCGCGGCGCAGCAACTGTCGCATCTTCCAGAACAAGACGGTCGAAGAGATCGTCAAAACCGTATTCGCCGATCCGCTCTATAAAGGTCTGGAAACCGGCGAGATCAAGTGGAAGGCCAATGCGCGCGCGCACCCGCCGCGCGAGTATTGCGTGCAGTACCGCGAGTCGGATTTCAACTTCGTGAGCCGCCTGCTGGAAGACGAAGGCATCTACTATTGGTTTCAGGACAGGGACGGCAAGGAATCGCTGATTCTGACCGATACGCTCGCCGCGCACGAAAGCGTCGCGGGCTGCGAGTCGCTGCCGTATGGCGCGGTCATGGCCGCCGGGGCGGGCATCGAATATGTCAGCGAATGGCGCACGAATCACGCGATCGAAACGCGCAACTGGCTCCTCACCGATTACGACTTCAAGCATCCATCGCGGCCGCTGCAAAAGCAGGCCGTGAAGCACATGCAAGGCTTCGACGCGTTCACCTCGCTCGAAAACTTCGATTATCCCGGCGGCTATGTCGACGGCGATCACGGCGAGAGCCGCGCGAAGGCGCGCGCGGCCGAGTGGCGCGTGGAAGGCAGCGTGCCCGACGATTTCGACATCAACTGGCATCAGGTCGACGCGCGCACCAACAGCCGCAGCGTGCGCGCGGGGGCGCTCATCAAGCTGACTCGGCATCCGCGCGCGGATCAGAACGCGCAGTATCTCGTCACGCGCACGCGCTATGAAATCGATATTGCGGACTACGAAGCATTCGATGGCGCGCAAGAAAACCGCTGCGAATGCTGGTTTTCCGCCATCGAAGCGAAGCAGGCCTTCGCGCCCGCGCGCAGCGCGCGCAAGCCGTTCGTGCAAGGGCCGCAGACGGCGGTCGTCGTCGGTCCGGGCGGCGACGAGATCTACACGGACCAATACGGCCGCGTCAAAGTGCAGTTCTTCTGGGACCGGCAAGGCAAGCGCGACGAAAACAGTTCGTGCTGGATGCGCGTGTCGCAGCCGTGGGCGGGCAAGGGCTGGGGCGCGATTGCGATACCGCGCGTGGGGCAGGAAGTAATCGTCGATTTTCTGGAAGGCGATCCCGACCGGCCGATCATCACGGGTCGCGTGTACAACGCCGAGCAGATGCCGCCTTACGACCTGCCGGCGAACATGACGCAGACCGGCATCAAGAGCCGCTCGACCAAGGGCGGCAGCGGCGCGAACTGCAACGAACTGCGCTTCGAGGACAAGAAGGGCGCCGAGCAGGTGTTGATTCATGCCGAGCGCAATCAGGACATCGAGGTCGAAAAGGACGAGACGCACTGGGTCGGACACGACCGGAAGAAGAATATCGACCACGACGAGACGACTGTCGTCAAGCATGACCGCACGGAAACGGTCGGCAACAACGAGACCATTTCGATCGGCGTCGATCGGAAAGAAACAGTCGGCAACAACGAGACCATTGCGATCGTCGCGAACCGCACGGAAACCGTCGGCGGGCACGAGAACATCACGATCGACAAGACGCGCACGATCCTCGTCAAGATGATGGAGACCGCGAGCGTGCTGTTGCAGCGCACGCATATGGTGGGCCTTAACGAGACGATCACGGTCGGGCTCGCGCAGGAAATCGCGATCGGCGCGTACCAGCTCGTGAAGATCGTCGCGTACCAGAAAGTGAGCGTGGGCGCGAATCAGAGCATCGATGTCACCGGCAATCAGGCGACCACGGTCGGCGGCGATCAGACGCTCGGCGTCACTGGCGCGCAAACCGTCACGGTCGGCAAGGACATGGGCGAGACCATCGACGGCGCGCAGTCGAGCACCGTCAAGAAGGCGCGCACGACATCGATCACGGAAGACGACACGTTGACGGTCGGAAAGAACCTCAAGGTGAGCGCGACGGATTCGATCTCTCTCGTTACCGGCGACGCGAGCATCACGATGAAGAAGGACGGCACGATCCAGATCAAGGGCAAGGACATCAGCGTGACGGGCAGCGGCAAGATCAACGTCAAGGCCGACAGCGACATCGTGATGAAAGGCTCGAAGATCTTGCAGAACTGAAGTCTGATTCCGATCGATCGACACCATGCACGCCCGGACCATTGCCATCGAACGCACCGGCCTCGTTACCAGCGTCGGACTCAGTGCGCCGGCCGCTTGCGCTGCCATTCGCGCAAAGATCAGCAACCCTTCTCGAACGTGCTTCATGGATTCAGGCGGCGCCTGGATCATGGCGCATCAGGTGCCGCTGGAAAAGCCGTGGCGTGGCCTGCCGAGGCTCGCGAAGCTGGCTGCGATGGCAGTCGCCGAATGCCTCGAATGCGTTCCGCGCGCGGACTGGGCAAGCATTCCGCTGTTACTCTGCGTGGCCGAGCGCGAGCGCCCCGGTCGGCTCGACGGCCTCGACGAGCAATTGCTTCACGACGTTGAAAGGGAACTCGGCGTGCGCTTCGCGGCCGAATCCGCCGTCATCGCGCAGGGCCGCGTGAGCGCGATGTTGGCGCTGACCGTTGCGCGCGAGCTCATTTACGAGGCGCAATGCCGCCATGTGCTGATTGCCGCGACCGACAGCCTGCTCACCTGGCCCACGCTCAGCGCATACGAGCATGAAGACAGGCTGCTCACGCCGCGTCATTCCGACGGCTTCATGCCGGGCGAGGCGGCCGGCGGGCTGCTCGTCGGCAAACCGGGTGACGATGATGCGCTGCTGTGCACGGGCATCGGCTTTGGCGTGGAGAAGGCTCACATCGACTCCGGCGAGCCACTGCGCGCGGACGGCCTGACTTGCGCGATCAGGAGCGCGCTCTCGGATGCCGGTTGCGAACTCCATGATCTCGATTACCGCATTACCGATCTCGCAGGAGAGCAGTACTATTTCAAGGAAGCGACGCTTGCGCTGTCACGCATCCTGCGCGCTCGCAAGGAGGTATTCGATATCTGGCACCCGGCCGAGTCTCTGGGCCGCACCGGCGCGGCAGACGGAATTGCCCTCTTCGCCGTCGCGGACGCGGCTTGCCGCAAGGGTTACACCGCAGGCCTCGACATCCTCGCTCACTGCGCGAACGACGCCGGCGCGCGCACCGCCGCCGTGCTGCGCTACGGAGTCGCGCGATGAGCAACGAGGTCTATGCCAACACAAGGGAAGTGTCGTGCAAGCAGGGCGCTGGCAAGTCGATCTGCGCATTTCCGGATGTGTGCTTCACGCCTCCGCAGACGCCCGCGACGCCGCCCGGCGTGCCGGTTCCGTACCCGAATACCGGGGTCGACGGTGACACCGCTGACGGATCGACAACCGTGGCCATTTCCGGCCAGGAGGTCATGCTCAAGAACAAGAGTTACTTCAAGAAGAGCACGGGCGACGAAGCCGGCAGCGCGCCGAAGAAAGGCGTCGTGACCAGCACCAATCAGGGCAAGGTCTATTTCAACGCATGGTCGATGGATGTCAAGGTGGAGGGCGAGAACGTCGTTCGTCATCTCGACCTGACGACCCACAACCACAATCCACCGCCCGGCCAAACGCCGCCGTGGCCGTTCGCCGATTCGATGGCCGTCGGATCGGGCGATCCCTGCGAGGACGAAAAAAAAGCCGAGCGCGGCGCTTGCGCCAAACATGGGACGGATCGCGACGCGCAGTGCGCCGACGACAAGTGCCAGAAGGCTCAGGTCTGCATGCTGGTGCGCTATGGCGGCAGCGGGTCGCCGAATTGTTGCGAGGGAGTGACCGGCGATCACCTGGTGGAGGCGTCGTCTTTTGCGACCGGGCGACAGGGCGGCGTCCCCATCGCGGGCTGCGAGAAATACAACCTTAATCGGGCGCCTGTGTGTTGTGCGAAAGGCGGCGCCTATTCGAAAGATCATGGCTTCATGAGCGCCCTGCGAGGCGACGCGGCGTCGCGGTGCCCCGACAACCAGACTCTCCACCTGTCCGACGGAAGCAAGCTCGAAGGGCAGCGGGCGACCACCTATGGCGAGGCCAAGGAGAACGGGGCGCGCTCGGTGCGCAGCGTGTTCACGCAGTGCGACGAGAAGTGCATTCGTGCTCAACTCGATGCTTACGACAACGAGTGCGGAATCAGCGACACGACCAAAATACGGGCCATTACTTACGGTGACCCGATGAAGTGGATACTACGGCTGATGTATTGATTGGAGAGTGAGGTGATCGCACCATGAACTTCCTCGAAAATTGCTCGATTCTCCGCGGTGCGGCCGTCTCAGACGAAGCGTGCCTGATCGTCGCGCTGAATGACCGGCTTGCCGAGGAGCGCACGCAGCATTCGATTCCCCTTTCGTGCAAGGGGCGCGCATGGTCGGCGATCGCGGATGAACCGATCCTGCCCTGGATTGCCGCGGACATTGCTCGAACGGACGATGCCTCCGGCGCACTGGTGATTGCGGGATGGGGCGGTCAGGTGCTCGTCATCGAGGGTCGCGCCTGTCGCCGGGAGGCCATGTCGAGACGCGACGCGCTCGCTGTTTCCGTTATCCGATCGCTCTGCTCGATCGGGAACGCGGTCTATGCGGCCGGAATGAGTCGTCAGGTGTACGAAAGAACCGACGCGGATGGCTGGCGCCAGCTCGATGACAACATGGTGAACGACTCCGGCGCGTTCGGCGTCGGCTTCAACGCCATAGACGGATTCGACCGGACGGAGATCTACGCCGCTGGTCTGGACGGCGAGATCTGGAGCTACGACGGCACGACGTGGCGCAAGATCGATGCACCGACGAATGTGCACTTGCATTGCATCTGCTGTGCGGCGGATGGCGTCGCGCATATCGGAGGGAGAGGCGGGATTCTCGTTTCCGGGCGGCACGACCATTGGGACGCCTCGCACATCGGCACGGATGCGACCATTTGGGACGTGCATTGGTTCAAAGGCGTCCTGTACCTGATTCTGGATGATGGCATCTGGAGCTATGTCGATGGAGCAGCCGAGCAGATCGAAGGCAAGCTTTGCCAGGGCGACTTCCTGAACTTCTCTTCCGCGGGGAACAGACTGTGGGCCTTCGGCCGAAAGAAGATCGCGTGTTTCGACGGTTCGACGTGGACCGGGCAGCGAACGGATATCGCACGGGATGGAGTGCAGAAGAGCGTGCTCGATGTGTTGGACACGCGCGCGTGAGAGCAGTCGCCCGCTTCGGCATCGACAGCGGTGCTTCGGCGCGCTCGCCTGTCGCCGACCGCCGGGCAGACGGTCGGCGAAGACTTCGACGGTTTTTCGATGACTATCGTCGACGCGCGATGCCTACTCTGGCCGGAGCCGCATGCGCAATCGCGGCGGTTCGGCGCGCGGCATCTGCCTGCATTCGACATGCATGCCTTTGGCGGGCGCATCGGCAATGAACTTGTCGATGATCTCGCGCACGTCCCCATCGACATGATCGGCGCGCGTGGCATCGATGATGACTGTCGCGCCATTCGGAATCGCGCGCAGATGGTGCTTCAGCGTCACCTTGCTCAGAAACGACACATCCTTGCGGAACGACAGAAGATAGTGATCGTCGTGCTGCGCCATCGTGATGGGCCGTCTGAGATTCGCGCGCAACGCGAGCAGCAGGCTGCATGCTATGCCGAGCAGGATGCCCATCAGCAAGTCGGTCAGTAACACGCCTGCAATCGTGACGATGAACGGCAGGAAGCGCTCCATGCCTTGTCGGGCTATGGCGGCAAACAACGAAGGCTTCGCCAGTTTGAGGCCCGTGAAGATCAGAATCGCTGCGAGACACGCGAGAGGAATCAGGTTGATGACGCTCGTGAGCGCAAACACGCTCACCAGCAGCAGCGCGCCATGAATGAACGATGCCCAGCGGCTTTGCGCGCCCGCATGCACGTTGGCCGAACTGCGCACGATGACCGATGTGATCGGCAACGCGCCTATCGCGCCCGCCATCATGTTGCCGATGCCCTGCGCCTTCAACTCGCGGTCGGGATGCGCGGCGCGCTTCTTCGGATCCAGTTGCTCAACGGCTTCGAGGCTGAGCAAGGTCTCCAGACTCGCGACGATGGCAAGCGTCACTGCGAGACGCCATACGTTCGGATTGACGAGCTCGGCGAAGTTGGGGAGTTCGAGCGCAGCGGCGAACGCGCCGAACGATTCGAGCGCGGGCAACGCAACGCGATGCTGCGCGGGCGGCGCAAAGCCGGGCGCGAACATATCCAGCAGCAAGGTCATGCCGATGCCCAGTGCCACCACTGCGAGCGGCGCCGGGACCGCGCGCACCATCGCAAAGCGGCGCCACGCGCGCGTTTCCCAGGCCGCGAGCATGGCAAGCGACACGATGGCGACGACACTCGCGGCAATCGATACAGGACCGAACGGCGTGTTCAGCATGCCGGCACCGCTTGCTGCCGGCGCGCCTTCATTGGCGAGACCTGCGGCCAGCGGGATCTGCTTGATGACGAGCAAGAGGCCGATGGCCGCCAGCATGCCCTTGATGACCGAGGACGGCACATAGGCCGCAAAGCGCCCCGCCTTCAGCAGGCCGAAGCCGAACTGGATCGCGCCCGACAGCAATACCGCAAGCAGGAATGCAGAAAAGCTGCCGAGGCCCGCGATGCCATCTACGACGATGACGATGAGTCCCGCTGCGGGCCCGCTCACGCTGAGTTGCGAACCGCTCAGCAACGCGACGACGAGCCCGCCGATGATCCCCGACAGGAGCCCCGCAAACGGCTCGACGCCCGACGCATTGGCGATGCCTAGACATAGCGGCATCGCGACCAGAAAAACGACTGTGCCCGCGAACAGATCGCGCGGGAAGTCGGCTAAACGATTGGCTGGTTTCATGTTCTCGAATGACTTTTAGGGCGAAGTTGTGGTCTGCGGCGTCGCGAAACGCTCAGCGGACGGCGAGTTCCGCTGTCCTGAGCGCTTCGGAAGCCGCGTGTTCTACGCGTCGCGTTGCATCATCGTCATAAGCGGATGCGAGCTCCTTGATGAGGCCGTCGTGCAGGCCGAAGATCCAGCCGTGCACGAGGGGCGGCGTCTCGCGCGTGCGAACGACAGGCTCGGCACGCAGCAGGCGCACTTGTTCGAGCACGTTGAGTTCGGCGAGCCGGTTCGTGCGCGCATCGAGATCGGAGAGAGCTTCGAGTTCATGCCGATGCGCATCGGCGAGGGCGCACAGCGGCGCGATGCGTCGGTTCACATGCGGCAGATCGCGCGAAAGCGGCAGCAAGGACGCGCGCACGCCGCCGCAGCCGTAGTGCCCGCAGACGATGATGTGATCGACCTTCAGCACTTTGACCGCGTATTCGATGACGCTCATGGTGTTGTCATCGGAAGGATTGAACACATTCGCGATGTTGCGATGGACGAACAGATCGCCGGGATTGCACTGCGTGACAGTCTCGGCGGGCACGCGGCTGTCCGCGCAGCCGATCCACAAAACCTTCGGACTTTGCCCTTGCGCGAGTTGGGGGAAGAATTGCGGATCGGTTTCGGCCGTTTCACGGGCCCAGGCAACGTTTGCTACCAACATCCGTTTCGGTCGGTTCATACATTTCCTCCGGAGTGCACGACATAAGATATTACGAAATGCTTTCAGGAGAAAAGTTTCGAAAGGTAAGAAAATAATTCGGGGCTTGCGGCATCTTTCGTTTCGAGGTCTGCGCCGTTCATTGGCTAAACACTCAAGTAATCGGTAATCTTGCCGTAAACGAGGGTTTTCCCTAAGTATCGAATAATGAAAAATATTCCGTTCCGCGTCCGCATGTGGATTCCCCTCGCGATCAGCCTCGTTTGCCTCACCGCACTTTCGATCTTCGATGCCTTCGAAATGCGCGCCATCCGATTCGAGGAACGTCGCGCCACGCTCGGCGCGGTCACGGATGCGGCTCTGAATACGATCAAAGACTACGCGGCGAAAGTGCAGGCGGGGCAGCTCACGGACGCCGAAGCGCGCAAGCAGGCAGCCGAGCGCGTGCGCGTGATGCGTTACAGCGGCGATGGCTATTTCGCCATCATCGATCCCGATGTCACGCTGGTGATGCACTCCACGAAGCCGGAGATGGAAGGCAAGAGTGCCAAAGACGTTCAGGACAAGGACGGCATTCACATGTGGTCCGATGCGGTAGCGCTCGCGCAGCGCGACGGGCAGGGCTTTCTTCGGTACAGCTGGCCGAAGCCGGGCGCGAGCAAGAGCGTGCCCAAGCTCAGCCGCGTTGTCGCCTATGCGCCGTGGCAATGGACGATCTTGACGGGCGTCTACCTCGATGACCTTCAGGCGGACTTCATGCGGTCGGTCTATCGCGCGCTTCTGGTCTTCGCTGGCATGGCTGCGCTGCTTGCATTGACGACAGTTCTGTTGAACCGTTCCCTGCGACGCACGCTCGGCGGCGAGCCCGAATATGCGGTTCGAATCGCAGACGGGATCGCGAGCAACGACTTATCGACGTCGGTCGTGACCGAAGCGGGTGATCGCACGAGCCTTCTCTATTCCATCAGCCGCATGCAGGACCAACTCAAGCAGACCGTCACGGCCATCAAGACGTCCGCGGATTCGATCGCCACTGCGTCCAAGCAAATCGCGGCCGGCAACCTCGATCTTTCCCAGCGTACGGAAGAACAGGCTGCATCGCTCCAGCAGACTGCAGCGAGCATGGAAGAATTGACGTCGACGGTGACTAACAATGCGACTTACGCGCACGAAGGGAATCGTCTCGCTTCCGCAGCGGCAGACGTCGCGCACCGTGGCGCAAGTGTGGTCTCCGATGTCGTGGCGACGATGGAAGCGATCAACGGCGACTCCAGGCAGATCGCGGAGATCGCCGGCATCATCGAGGGCATAGCGTTTCAGACGAACATCCTGGCGCTGAATGCTGCCGTCGAAGCCGCGCGCGCGGGCGAGCACGGCCGCGGCTTTGCCGTGGTGGCTTCGGAAGTGCGCTCCCTCGCGCAACGGTCGTCAGCGGCATCGAAAGAAGTGCGGGAACTGATCGACAGGTCCGTCGAACGCGTGCGCGCTGGAACGACGCACGTCGAGGACGCTGGCGCGACGATGACGGAGATGACAGAAGCCATCAAGCGAGTCACTGTGCTGATGAGCCAGATCGCCGCAGCATCTGAAGAGCAAAGCAAAGGCATCGGACAGGTCAACCAGGCGGTATCGCAGATGGACCAGGTGACGCAACAGAACGCGGCGCTCGTTGAAGAAGCCGCGGCTGCGACGAATGCGCTCGAAGCCCAAGCCGGCGAGTTGCGCGCGTCGACGGCGGTTTTCGTCGTCTGACGCATGACTGCCGCTCGCTATCGCACCGCGACTTCATATTCCGGCACGACGGTCACTGCGGTGAGCTCGGCGATCTGCCCTTCGACGCATGGCCGCGGATCGAACCGCGAGTCGAGATAGATCGGGGCGTCGGCGCGAAGCGGGAGTATCGTGAGCACGAGCGGTGCATGCGGATCAATGGCCACATGGCGCGCGCTCACGCGCCACGGCAAGCCGTTATAGAAGTGATCGTCGATGAGATGGTTAGCGGAGAACAGCCTGCTGATATCGCCCAGATAGTCATCGAAGATCGGATTCCAGATTCTCTCGAAACCAAGGGCGGCATCGCGCAATTCCATGACCGCGACATGACCAAGGAAATGGCCGACGACGGCAGATCAACGCGAGACGCCGATAACATCCGACTTCCAACGCCAGTCACCAAGCAGGCGCTACGAAACCCGGCACGACGGTTGCGCGTTCACTGGATCCAGTTCAGGACGAAAGACGGTCATGGGAACGCGATCCGGCCGCAAGGCGTCGGGCACGCCGCGCGCGGTCTATTACGCGCTGGCCTCGAACATCGTCGTCGCAGCGTGCAAGTACGGCGTCGCCCTTTTTACCAATTCCGGCGCCGCACTCGCGGAAGCTGTTCATTCGAGCGCGGACTCTCTCAATCAGATCGTCCTGCTGGTCGGCTATCGCTCCGCGCGCGCGAAGCCCGATGAGCAGCATCCGTTCGGCTTCGGGCGCGAGACCTATGTGTACAGCATGCTCGTCGCCATGCAGTTGTTCGTCCTGGGCGGCGTCGCATCGGCTGCGCTCGGGACGTATCGCGTGGTGCACGGCTCGTCGCTGGATCATCCGTGGCTCGCGATCGCGGTGATGTGCGTGTCCGGCGTCGTCGAGGGCATGGCGTTGCGCGCATCCATACGCAGCATCGAGCCTCGGCATCGCGCGCGCGGACTCTTGCACTGGTTCCGCGAAAGCGGGCGTCCTGCAGTGATGCTCGCGGTCAGCGAGGACCTCGCCGCGCTCGCCGGCGTCATCGTGTCGCTGATCGCCGTCGGCCTGTCGATGTTCACCGACGATCCCGTCTACGATTCGCTCGGCAGCATCGGTGTCGGCATCGTGTTGATGGCAACCGCGCTATTTTCGATGCGCGAAATCAAGTCGCTGCTGGTGGGCGAGTCGGCGCACCGGCAAACGCGCGAAGCGATGCGTCAGTGGCTCGAAGCGCGGCCGGAACTGCGGCGCATCGTGAGTCTCATCGTGCTGAAATGGTCGGACGATCTGGTCGTCGCCGTTCAGGCGGAACTGGGACCGCACGAGAGCGCGGATGAGCTCGTACGGACCATCGACCGCCTGGAGAATGAACTGCGGGCTCAATTCCCGGCCGCGCGCTGGATTTTCTTCGAGCCTGAATTGCGGGAGCACGGGCGAGATCCGCTTTAGCGTACGCAAGCGGGGACCTTCCACGACGCGTCCTTCTCCCGTGCCAATGATTGCAGTCGGCGCGACGGCCGCGACTCGCGCCAAAAAGTCAACTCCCGACAGTGCACCCGCAGAGGGATCGCACGCACCATCGCTGGCCGCAGCGTGACCCCGAATGGGTCGGCTGGCGTCGGCGTCATCCGCTTCATTGGATCAAGTCTCTGAAACCAAAGCAGAAATCTCGCTTGGCATGGACAGTGCATTGCGAGTTCCAACTTGTATTCAAGATTGAACTCATGGAAGCACCTGTGGCTGATATGCCCATCGCTGTCCGTTCGCTCGTCGAAGGCTTGGCCTGCCGCGCGCTACGCCGCGCGCGGCGATGTTCGCGCCGCTCGGCATCGGCACGATCACGACACGACCTCACTTCATTCGGCGGCTGGCGCGCGTACCGGCACAGCGTCGCATCCCCACACTGACCATCCATTCACACAGGAAGCCACACCATGACCAATCGCCGCCAGTTCATCAAAGGCGCGGGCGCGCTCGCGCTCGGCAGCGCCTTGCCGTTCGATCTCGCATTCGGCGCGAGCAACCTCACCGTCGGCGTGATCTACGTCGGCGCCAAGGGCGATTACGGGTACAACCAGGCGCAGGCGCAGGCCACGGCGGTCATCCGCAAAATGCCGGGCGTGAAGGTGGTCGAGGAAGAGAACGTGCCCGAGACCGTCGCCGTGCAAAAGACGATGGAAGCGATGATCGAGCAGGACGGCGCGACGCTGATCTTCGCGACCTCGTTCGGCTATTTCGACCCGCACGTGCTCAAGATGGCCGCGAAGTATCCGAAGGTCCGGTTCGCGCATTGCGGCGGTCTGTGGAAGCAGGGCGACCCGGCGAATATCGCGAGTTACTTCGGCTATATCGATGAGTGCCAGTACCTCAACGGCGTCGTGGCCGGTCACGCGAGCAAGAGCAAGAAGCTCGGCTTCGTCGCCGCCAAGCCGATTCCTCAAGTACTGCGAAACATCAACGCGTTCACGCTCGGCGCGCAATCGGTCGATCCGTCGATCACGACGCATGTCATCTTCACCGGCGACTGGTCGATGCCGGTCAAGGAGGCCGAAGCGGCCAACAGTCTCGTCGATCAGGGGTGCGACGTGCTCACCTGTCACGTCGATGGCCCGAAGGTCGTCATCGAAACAGCGGAGAAACGCGGCGCGATGAGCTGCGGTTATCACGCGAGCCAGGCCGCGCTTGCGCCGAAAGGTTATCTGACCGGAGCGGAGTGGGACTGGCAGACGCCGTTCAAGGAAATTGTTACTGATGCGCAGACCGGCAAGCCGCAACCGAACATCCTGCGTGGCGGCCTCAAGCAAGGCTTCGTGAAGATGTCGCCGTATGGCGCGAAGGTCACGCCGGACGCCAGAGCCAACGCCGATGCGATCAAGTCGAAGATGGCGGCGGGCGAATACGTCATCTTCAAAGGCCCGTTGAAGGACAACAAGGGCGGCAGCGCCATCGCGTCCGGCACCGCTTACGCGCAGACGGATATCAAGCTGGAGAGCATGAACTATCTCGTCTCGGGCGTCGTCGGGCAGATCTGACTGGATTCGCTAAGCGGAGCTGAGATGCCATCCTCTTCCTTGTTATCGCGCGCTGCCGTCGGCGCATTGCCCGCGTTGCCGACGCTGAGCGCGCTCGCCGGCACGCTGGCGCTGTTCTCGTTGTTTCTGCTCGTGCAGGGCCAACCCGCTTACGATGCGCTTCTGCTCATCGGACAGGGCGCGTTCGGCTCGTCGTTCGCATGGCAGAGCACGTTATTGCGCGCCGCTCCGTTGATGCTCACGGCGTTGTGCGTCGCGTTGCCCGCGCAGGTCGGGCTGATCGTGATCGGCGGCGAAGGCGCGCTCGCGCTGGGCGGACTGGCGTCGGCCGTCGTGGCGGCGCACGTGCCGGCCGCGATGCCGTGGTTCGCCGCCGCGCCGCTGATGGCGCTCGCCGGCATGCTCGCGGGCGGCGTGTGGATCGGCGCGGTCGGCGCGATGCGGCAGCTGCGCGGCGTCAACGAGACCATCAGCAGCCTGTTGATGTCGTATATCGCGATTGCCTTGTTCAAACATCTCGTCGAAGGCCCGTTGCGCGATCCCGCGAGCCTCAACAAGCCATCGACGCCACCGGTCCCCGATGCGCTCGCGATCGGTTCGCTGCCCGGCCTCGACGTGCACTGGGGCCTGCTGTGGGGCGCGCTCGCGTGCATCGCGGCATGGGTCTTCGTGCGTCACAGCACCCGGGGCTTCGCGATGCGCGTCGCGGGCGGCAACAATCATGCGGCGAAGCTCGTCGGCCTGCCGGTGAACCGGCTCGCCATCGCCGCATGCGCGATGGGCGGCGCAGCGGCGGGCCTCGCCGGCATGTTCGAAGTCGCGGCGGTGCAGGGCAGCGCGAACGCCTCGCTGCTCGCGGGCTATGGCTATGCAGGCATCCTCGTCGCGTTCGCGGCGCGCCAGAATCCGCTCGCCATCGTGTTGTGCGCGGTCCTCGTCGGCGGCATCGAAGCGAGTGGCTCGCTCTTGCAGCGCCGTCTGGGCTTGCCCGACGCCACCACGCTCGTCTTGGAGGGCCTTCTGTTCGCCAATCTGCTCGCGTGGGAAGCAATGGGCGGCCGTCTCGCGGCATGGCGCATCCGCTTGCAGGCGATGTCGGCAGCGCGTTCTGCCGCAGGACTGGAGGGCACGCATGTTTGATGCACAATCACCCGTCGCCGTGCTCTTGCTGTCGCTCTTCGCGGGCGCTATTCGCGTCAGCACGCCGTATCTGTTCGTGAGCATCGGCGAATGCCTGACGGAGAAGGGCGGCCGCGTCAATCTCGGGCTCGAAGGCATTCTCGTTTCCGGCGCGATGACCGGTTACGCCGCCGCGTACCTGTCCGGTTCGCCGTGGCTCGGCGTGCTCGCCGCCGGATGCGCGGGACTGCTGCTCGGCTGCCTGCACGGTCTCGTGTGCTCGCTGCCGCGCGTGTCCGATATTGCCTTCGGCATTGCGCTGATGCTCGCCGGCACCGGCCTCGCGTTCTACCTCGGCAAGCCGTTCATCGAGCCGCAGGCGCCGATGTTGCCGTCGATCGACCTCGGCGCATGGGCGTCGTCGCCGCAGTTGCACAACGCGCTGCATGTGAATCCGCTGTTCATCGCCGGGGTGCTGCTGGCGTTCGCCTTGCAATGGGGCTTGCGTCATACGCGCTGGGGTTTGGCCCTGCGTCTCGTCGGCGAGAACGCGGAAAGCGCCCGCGCGATGGGCTATCCGATCACGCGCGTGCGCATTCTCGCGACGACCGCCGGCGGCTTCTTCGCGGGTGTCGGCGGCGCGTATCTGTCGCTGGTGTATCCCGGCAGCTGGAACGAAGGGCTGTCGAGCGGACAAGGCCTGATGGCCGTCGCGCTCGTCATCTTCGCGCGCTGGCAGCCGTTGCGGTGCCTGTGGGCCGCGTTGATCTTCGGGGCCGCGGGCGCGCTCGGTCCGGCGCTTCAGGCTATCGGCGTCACGACCGGCTATTACCTCTTCAACGCCGCGCCGTATGTGCTGACGCTCGCGATCATGCTCGTCAACTGCCGACCGGACCGCACGCTCGCCGGCGCGCCCGGCGAACTCAGCCTTACTCGTTGATTCACTCGTCGATTTAATCCCGGAGCGAACCCAATGACCCGCTTCATCGAAGCACGGCCCTATCCGTGGCCTTACGACGGCAACCTGCTCCCTGAGAACACCGCGCTCGTCATCATCGACATGCAGACGGATTTCTGCGGCGTCGGCGGTTATGTCGACAAGATGGGCTACGACCTCTCGATGACGCGCGCGCCCATCGAGCCGATCAGGAACGTCCTCACGCTGATGCGCGAGCAGGGCTTCACGATCATCCATACGCGCGAAGGGCATCGGCCCGATCTCTCGGACCTGCCCGCCAACAAGCGATGGAGAAGCCGCCGCGCGGGAACGCAGGGCGTGGGCATCGGCGATGAAGGACCGTGCGGCAGGATTCTCGTGCGCGGGGAGCCGGGCTGGGAAATCATCGACGAACTGAAGCCGCTAGATGGCGAGATCGTCATCGACAAGCCGGGCAAAGGCTCGTTCTGCGCCACCGACCTCGAGATGGTGCTGCGCACGCGCGGCATCGTCAATCTGGTGCTGACGGGCATCACGACAGACGTCTGCGTCCACACGACGATGCGCGAAGCGAACGACCGCGGCTTCGAGTGCACCATTCTCGCGGACTGCTGCGGCGCGACCGACCGCGGCAACCACGACGCTGCGCTCAACATGGTGCTGATGCAGGGCGGCGTGTTCGGCACGGTGTCCGATTCGAAGGCGCTGCTCGCCGCGCTGGGAAGCCGGCCATGAATGCTTCGATCAAGGCGATGAGCGTCGAAGTGCTCGGCGCGACCAAACGCTTCGGCGCCTTTACCGCGCTCGACGGCGTGACGCTCAGGGTGCGCGCGGGCACCGTCCATGCGCTGCTCGGCGAGAACGGCGCGGGCAAGAGCACGCTCGTGAAAGGGCTCGTCGGCTATGGCGTGCTCGACGACGGCGAGATCATCGCGGATGCGCGGCAGGTCAGGATCGCGTCGCCGCGCGATGCGCAGGCGCTCGGCATCGGCATGGTCTATCAGCATTTCACGCTGGCGGCGGGCTTGTCGGTGGAAGAGAATCTGCTGCTCGCGCGAGGACGTCTGCCGTGGAAGATCGACTGGACAAAGGAACGCGCCGCGCTTCGAGCCTTCATGCGGTCGATGCCCTTCCGTCTGCCGCTCGACGCCCCTGTCGCCGGCCTTGCCGCCGGCGAAAAGCAGAAGCTCGAAATCCTGAAGCAGCTGTATCTACAGCAGCGTTTTCTGATTCTCGACGAACCGACTTCCGTGCTGACGCCGCAGGAAGCAGACGAAGTGCTCGGCCTGATGCGCGATCTCGCCGCGCGCGGCGAACTGACGGTGCTGATGATCACGCACAAGTTCCGGGAAGTGATGGCCTATGCCGATGATGTCACGGTGCTGCGCAAAGGCAGGCTCGTCGGCACCAGCGCCGTGGCGGACACGACCCGCGACCGGCTCGCCGCATGGATGATGGGCGGCCAAGCGCCATCGGACGATCCGGAACTGGCGCAAACGCGCCCTGCGCGCAGGCCTTGTCCGTCGGATGCGCCGGTGCGCCTCGCGTTGCGAAACCTGAGCGTGATCGACGATCGCGGGCATGCGGCCGTGCGCGAAGTCTCGCTCGCGGTGAAGTCGGGCGAGATCCTCGGTATCGCGGGCGTATCGGGCAACGGACAGAAGGAACTGATCGAGGCGCTCGTCGGACAGCGGCGCGTCGAGGCGGGCGAGATGCGCATGCACGGCGAGCCGTATCGCGCGACGCGGGAGGAAATGACGCGGCTGCGCGTGTTCGCGCTGCCCGAGGAACCGTTGCGCAACGCATGCGTCGCGAACATGAGCATTGCCGAGAACCTCGCGTTGCGCGACTTCGATCGCCCGCCGATGAAGCGCCACGGCTGGCGGCTCGATCGCCGCGCGATGCGCGAGCGGGCCGAACGGCTCATCGCCGAATTCAACGTCAGGCCGCCGGTGCCTGCTCGCGCCATCGGCACGCTGTCGGGCGGCAACGTGCAACGCGCGGTGCTCGCGCGCGAACTCGGCCAGGCGGTCGATGTGCTGATCGTCGCAAATCCGGTGTTCGGGCTGGACTTCGCATCGGTGGCGGACATTCATGCGCGCATCCTCGCCGCACGCGATAGCGGCGCGGCCGTGCTGCTCGTCAGCGAGGACCTCGATGAACTACTGGAACTGGCAGACCGCATCGCGGTGATCGCGGAAGGCCGGATCGTCCATGAAACGGCTGCGAGCGGCGCGGATCGCGTCGCGTTGGGAAGACATATGGCGGGCCACGTCGAAAGCGCCACGCGCGATACGTCCGAGCCGGTCACCGTCCACGCATAAAGAAAGGAGCAAGGAAGAATGAGTTCGAGCGGTCTCGGTGGGTTGAACAAGTCGCCGCAAGGCATCGTCGTGGGACTCGTGCAGTTGCAGAATCCGGATGTGACGACGCCGGAGCAGCTCGCCGCGCAGACGCGCCGCATTGTCGACATGGTGGGCAAGGCGCGCCGCAACAATCCGGCGATGGATCTCGTCGTGTTCCCGGAATACATGCTGCACGGCCTGTCGATGAGTACCGACGACGCCATCATGTGCTCGCTCGACGGCCCCGAAGTGGCGGCATTCAAGGCGGCCTGCATCGAGCATCGCATCTGGGGATGCTTCTCCATCATGGAGCGCAATCCGGGCGGCAATCCGTACAACAGCGGCATCATCATCGACGATCGGGGCGAGATTGCGCTCTACTACCGCAAGATGCATCCCTGGGTGCCGGTCGAGCCGTGGGAGCCGGGCAATGTCGGGGTGCCGGTGTGCATCGGGCCGAAGGGCGCGAAGCTCTCGCTCATCATCTGTCACGACGGCATGTTTCCGGAGATGGCGCGCGAAGCCGCCTACAAGGGCGCGGAGATCATCCTGCGCACGGCCGGTTATACCGCGCCGATCCGGCATGCATGGAAGATCACCAATCAGTCGAACGCGTTCCAGAATCTCGCGCAGACCGCGAGCGTGTGTCTCTGCGGCAGCGACGGCACGTTCGACTCGATGGGCGAGGGCATGTTCTGCGACTTCGACGGCGCGGTGATGGTGGAAGGCAGCCATCGTCCCGACGAAATCATCACCTGCGAAATGCGGCCCGATCTCGTGCGCGAAGCGCGCATTCACTGGGGCGTCGAGAACAACATCTACCAGTTCGGGCATCGCGGCTACGTGGCTGTGAAGGGCGGCGCGCAGGATTGCCCGTACACGTTCATGCAGGACATGGTGCGCGGAGAGTATCGCTTGCCGTGGGAAGCGGATGTCGTCGTCAAAGACGGTACGTCGTGCGGGTTTCCGGCGCCCGATCGCCGCTACAAGGGATGAGGCGATGCCGGCCATCACGCGCGCGCGGCCGTCGCCGTTCATCTTCGAGGCATCGCATACGGCGTTGATCGTCATCGACATGCAGCGCGATTTCATCGAACCCGGCGGCTTCGGCGAAAGCCTCGGCAACGACGTGTCGCTGCTCGCGTCGATCGTGCCGACGGTAGCGCGGCTCATCGATCACGCGCGCAACGAACGCTGGCTTGTCGTGCATACGCGCGAGTCGCATGCGCCGGATCTTTCGGATTGTCCCGCTGCGAAGCGGCTGCGCGGCGCACCGCAAGCGCGCATCGGCGATATGGGACCGATGGGCCGCATTCTCGTGCGCGGCGAGCCGGGCAACGCGATCGTCGATGAACTCGCGCCCATTGCGGGCGAGCTCGTGATCGACAAGCCGGGCAAGGGCGCTTTCTACGCGACGGGTCTCGGCGAAAAGTTGGCGCAACGCGGCATCACGCATCTGGTCTTCGCGGGCGTGACGACCGAAGTGTGCGTGCAGACGAGCATGCGGGAAGCGAACGACCGCGGCTACGAATGCGTGCTGATCGAGGACGCGTCCGCGAGCTACATTCCAGCGTTCAAGACCGCGACCATCGAGATGATTCGCTCGCAGGGCGGTATCGTCGGATGGACGGCGACGCTCGCCGATCTACAGGAAGCCTGACCCATGACGATGGAAGTGAACCGCCCGGATATCGTGGCTGAAGTGGAGCGCGCGTTCGTTGCGTATGAACGGGCGCTCGTCGATAACGATATCGCCACCATGAACGCGCTCTTCTGGCACGCGCCGCAAACCGTGCGCTACGGCATCGCCGAAGTGCAACATGGCGGCGATGCCATTCGCCGGTGGCGCGAGACCTGCGCGCCGGTGCCTCGTTCGAGGCGGCTGCATCGCACGGTCGTGACGACATTCGGCGCGGATCATGCCACGGTCAGCACCGAGTTCACGAGCGACGCGACGCACTTGCTCGGTCGCCAGATGCAGACATGGGCGCGGCTTTCCGACAGCATGAACGCATTCGCGGGATGGACGATCGTCGCCGCGCACGTGAGCCTGATTGAAAGACCCTGAGGAAGGCCCTGAGAAAGCCCTTTGAGCCGCTTTGCAGGAGACACCGAATCGACTCGCCCAAACTCATGGAGCGCGCGGCCGTGCGCGCCATTCAGGCAGCGAATCCGCTCGCCGAACAGGTGTATCAGCAACTGAAGCAGGACATCTTCAGCTTTAGTCTCTTTCCCGGCGACCGCTTCTCCGAAACGGACATCGCGCAATACTACGGCGTGTCCCGCACGCCGATGCGCGATGCGCTCTTTCGGCTGTTGCGCGAAGGCTATCTGGAAGTGGGTTTCAGGCGTGGCTGGAAGGTGTCCGAGATCGACTTCGCGCAGCTCGACCAGCTCTATGACTTGCGCATCGTGCTCGAGACCGCATCGCTCGACAAGCTCGGGTCGACCGCGCCGCCACATCCGCACATCAGTGCCCTCAAAGCCGTCTGGTGCGTGCCGCCGGAGGCGCGCGAAACGGACCCGGTCGCGATGTTCAGCATGGACGAGGACTTTCATCGCGGACTCGTTCGCGCAAGCGGCAACGGCGAGATGCTGCGCGTGCACGACGAGGTGACGGAGCGCATCCGCATCGTGCGGCGGTTGGATTTTCTGAAGCCGCATCGGACCAGCGCCACGTATGAGGAACACGCGAAGATGCTCCGCTGCATCGATCGTGGCAAGTGCGGTGAAGCGGCCATGCTACTGCGTTCGCATATCACGCAAAGCAAGCTGGAGGTACGCAAGATCACCGTATCGATGCTGGCGGAAGCGCGCGAGCGCAAGCTGCCGTTCGTGGGCTGATGCGTTTGCGGCTCCTCGACGAGCCGATAGCAGCCTCGTCCTCGTGCTTTCAACTATGCAATACTGATGCAGAAGACAATGTTCGTGCTTCTGCAATCGCTTTCCCCGTTGACAAGCGGTGTCGGTGTTCGGTTGAAACGCATCGGGAGTTCATGCATGTCGCTGACTCGGCTTCTCGTTCCCTCATTCACACAGATGCTGCGCGCGCTGTCGACCTGGCTCGAAAAAGCAGCGGCTCATGAGCGCGCATCGGGCGGTGACCCAAATGCACTGTTATCACTACGGCTCGCTTCGGACATGTATCCGCTTGCTTCGCAGGTAAGGTTTGCGTGCTTTCAGGCGCTAGAGCCTGCTCATCGTCTGCGCGGTGAGCCGCTTCCCGAGGCGCTCGGGAAGTTGCAGCGCGAAGGGTGGAACGCGGACACCCAGTCGGGTTCGTTGCAGGATGCCCAAGCGCGAATCGCCGACTCGATATCGTTTCTCAGCGGGCTCGCGTCCGACGCATTAGATGCAGGCGCCACACTGCCCATTGCGCTCGAATTGCCCGATGGCATCGTCTTCGACATGACCGGCGACCAGTACGCGCGCGATTGGTCGCTGCCGCAGTTTTACTTTCACCTCACGACCGCGTACGCCATACTGCGGCACCACGGTGTCCAACTCGGAAAGGCGGATTACGTATCGCACATGTTTGCGTACGTTCGCCCCGGGTCGTTACCACAAAGCTGAAGCGACTAGTTAGCGAAGCTAAGCTGTGTGCATACGGCGAAACGGAAGGAACATCGACATGAAGTTCGACGCAATGGTTCTCGGCGCCGGTATCGTCGGCACGTCCGTCGCTTTGCAATTGCAGCGTAGACGCCTCAACGTGGCGCTCATCGACCGCAAAGCACCGGGCAAGGAAACCTCACTCGGCAATGCCGGCCTTATCCAGCGCGAAGGCGTCTATCCGTACGCCTTGCCTCGCGACTTCGCGTCCCTTGCGCACTACGCAGGCAATCGCGCGACGGACGTGCGCTATCACCCTATGGCGATGCCAAGGCTGGCGCCGTTCCTGGTGAAGTATTGGCAGCACTCGCGAGCCGACCGTCACGCACGCATCGCGAGAGCCTATTCGACGCTCATCGAGCATTGCGTTTCGGAACACCGCGAGCTTATCGACGCGGCGGGCGCACAGGCGCTATTGAGAAAGAACGGGTGGATGAAGGCGTTCCGTACAGGCAAGGCTTTCGAAGCGGCCGTCGCCGAGGCGGCGCGCTGGAGAGAGGAATACGGAATCGAATTCGACGTGTTCGAAGGAAACGCTCTGCATCGAAGTGAGCCGTCGTTGAGTCCGGTTCTTCGAGCCGCAGTACGTTACTCGTCGTCTGATTCAGTCAGTGACCCAGCCGGCCTTGTCGGTGCCTATGCGAAGCTCTTCGAAAAACTCGGCGGCGTGGTGCTCGCCGGAGACGCTTCGACGCTCAGTGAGGGTTGGCGCGTGAGAACCGACTCGGGCGACGTCGAGGCGAATGTCGGGGTCATTGCCCTGGGCCCATGGTCGGGCGACCTGACCACGAAGCTGGGGTATCGTCTGCCGCTCCAGGTGAAACGCGGCTACCACATGCATTATGCGAGCAAGCCCGGCGCGACGCTGAATCAGCCGGTTCTCGATGCGGAAATCGGCTACATGATTACGCCGATGGTGAGAGGCATTCGCTTGACCACGGGCGTGGAACTTGGCTTCAGGGACTCGCCCAAGACGCCGGTGCAACTGGAAGCTATCGAGCCTCTGGCCCGCGAAGTCTTTCCATTGGGGGAACGAGTCGACTCCGAACCCTGGCTCGGGTGTCGTCCCTGTACTCCCGACATGATGCCCGTCATTGGGCCCGCGCCGCATCACCGGAATCTGTGGTTTGCCTTTGGCCATGCGCACCATGGCCTGACGCTTGGACCGATCACCGGGCGTTTGATTGCGGAGGCGATTACAGGCAGCCGTCCGGTGGTCGACCTGACACCGTTTCGTGCGGATCGGTTCTGAGCGTCGCAAGGGTCTCATGATCGAGGCCGAAACGAATTGCGTATCGAAAGAAGAGGGCGCCAACGCTGGATCACTCTCTACTCCGCTTGCTTTAACAAGTACGACGGTCGGCGCGTTATTCCCCCAGGTGGCGATACAACGTCATTTGTTCCCAGGCCAAGGCATAATCTGGAGAGAAGACAAGGCTCGCAGGTTGAACAAACGGGAGGAGAATCTCGATGACTGATGTGCCGGGCGTTTCGCTCGAGAGAGAGGCAGCAGATCGACGTAAATGGCGCATCATACTTGCGGCATCCATCGGCAATGCGTTGGAATGGTTCGACCTGGTCATCTATGGGTTTTTCGCCGTTACCATTTCCAAGCTGTTCTTTCCCAACGGCAACGAGACCATCTCGCTGTTGCTGACGCTTGGAACCTTCGGCGTATCGTTCTTCATGCGTCCGCTCGGCGCCGTCGTGCTGGGCGTCTATGCGGACAAGGCAGGCCGCAAAGCCGCGCTGACGCTGTCCATCCTTTTGATGATGATCGGCACGTCGCTCATCGCGATCATGCCAACGTACGCGACGATCGGCGTTCTGGCGCCAGTGGGAATCGTGGTCGCCAGAATGATTCAGGGCTTCTCGGCGGGCGGCGAGTTCGGCAGCGCGACTGCGTTTCTCGCGGAACACGGCGGTCAGCGTCGCGGATTTTTCGCGAGTTGGCAGGCCGCCAGTCAGGGCCTCACGACGCTGCTTGCTGCACTCGCGGGCACCTGGTTGACGACCGCTCTTACCCCGGCGCAAGTGCTCGGCTGGGGATGGCGACTCCCATTCTTTCTCGGGTTGTTGATTGGGCCCGTGGCTTACTACATCAGGCGCAACGTCGACGAAACGCCCGAATTCGTGATTACGGAGACCGAGGGCAATCCTTTAGCAGACACGTTCAGGAATCAAGGACAGCGCCTCATCCTGGCCATAGGCGCGGTCGTTCTCGGGACAGTGGCGACGTATCTGATCCTGTACATGCCCACGTATGCGGTCAAGCAACTCCGATTGCCTGCCGCCGCTGCCTTTACTGCGACTATTGCGACTGGCGTCATTCAAATGATCGGCGCGCCTGTATTCGGCCATCTGTCCGACCGCGTGGGCAGAACCAAAGTCATGATGGTGGCCGGAGCCTTCTTTCTGGTCGCCGCGTACCCGGCGTTTCGACTACTGCACGATCACCCGACGTTCCCCGCGCTCGTCTGGGTGCAGGTCTTCTTCGGCGTGGCGAACGCGGCGTACTTCGGTGCGCTACCCGCATTGCTTAGCGACCTCTTTCCGACACGGAATCGCACGACCGGCATGTCCGTCGGATATAACGTGTCGGTCACCGTCTTCGGCGGCTTTGCTCCATTCATTATCACGTCGCTGATCGGTCTGTCGGGAAACCAGCTTGCGCCCAGCTTCTACTTGATTGCGGCCGCCGTTGTCAGTTTGGTCGCACTGGTTCGCATCAGAAAGTTGGCGATGCTGTGAGTGAGCGAATAAAGGCAATGGCGCCCGCCGCGAGGGGCGTCGTTGCGGTTCCTGATTGCATTGTCTCAGCGCCCCGATGTACTGAACGCTCAGTGATTGCTTGAACGAAGCAGTGAGCGACGACTATCGGTTGAACAGTACGCGCGTTCGTGAATGCACCGATCGCGCGCCCGGCAATTTCGAGAAATTACTTCTCACCGGCTTCCGAGTTCTTCTCGGAGGCGCGAACCGCCGACTTCTGGCGTGGCCTCGCGGCAGCCTGCAAATGCCGCGCGCGCCCCGCGTCTGCTGACGTGACTTGTCCAGTCGGATTACCCGCCAAGTCGACCCGAGGCGCACCTTCGACAAGGCTGCTCCAGTAACGCGTTCCTCGGCACCAAACCTTGATTGCGTCCTTGAGTTCCTGCTCGGATAGGGACAGGTCCGCTTTCTGCGCCAGAAGGTCGTGCAAGATACCCACCTTCAGCGGGACTTTCGGCGCAGGGTTTTTGGGGAAGGCGTTCGGGAAACGCTTCTGTAGCTTGCCGATGGTATGCACCGCCGGGTCGACCGGCCCGGTATCGGTGGTCCGCGGCGGTCGCTTCGACTGCGTAGCCTGCTTCTTTGCGGCCGGCTTACCGGCGTTCTTAGTCTGTTGCGCGAGCTGCTTCTTGAGAGCAGCGAGTTGTTCGAATCCCATGTCCGTGTACCTAGAATGCAAGCGCCGATTCTAGCAGTCGTCCGAGCAATTGGCCTTTCTGGTGTTCGCCGAGACGGATCGAGCACGCTTTGGCGACCGCTGGAGATGTCGGTGAGTCTTGCAACTCGAGCGGAATTACATCCCTGCAAATGGCCATCAGAGCTCGGCAATTCTGGCTTCGATAAGGCCGCAGATGGCATTGCCGAGGTGCGCAAAACGTAGATGGCCTTGGCGTAGGCAAGGATCGACGATTCGTGCACCCGTTGTGCCGGAGTTTCAGTAGGGCTCAGGTATGACGATTGCGAAAGAGGCGTGTCTCCTCCGCGTCCTTCCCCTCTCTCTCGGACGTGGACCTCAGCCCGCCCATGCCCCGCGCGGGCTTTTTTTCGCTCGCCGATTGGCCGTCGTTGCTGGCTAAGGCGTTCAACCTCGAGCATGTCCGCGTTAGGGCAGGTTCTAGCCACTGCCTGCGCTGATCCCATCCAAGGGCGGCTGATCATCACGGCGCTGCCATGAACTGAATGGCCTCGGCATGCAACTCCGGTGTGGACGCCGCGAGAATCGTTCCATCAAATCCGGCATCGACTGCGGCGCCCGACCATGTGCTGATGACACCGCCCGCGCCACGTACGACTGGAACCAGCGCCATCACGTCAAACACTTCCAACTCCGTTTCCACCACGAGGTCGACGTGTCCCGATGCAAGCAGCGCATAGCCGTAGCAGTCCGTACCGTAGCGAGTGAGGATCGCCGACCGGGCAAGGGACTCGAATGCAGTAGCGGCGTGGTCCCGGAACGTATAGGGGTCAGTGGTGCAAAGTCTCGCTTCACGCAACCGTCCACATGAACTCGTCTTGCAGACCTGACCGTTGAGTAACGTCTGCCTCCCATCTCCTATCCAGCGCTCCCGCAACGCAGGCATTTCGATCATTCCGCACGTTGGAAGGCCGTCTTCGACCATCGCGACCAGCGTGCCGAAGAGTGGCACGCCGGCGATAAAGCCCTTCGTGCCATCGATGGGGTCAATGACCCAGTTCGTCCCTGCCGCAATCACTCCGCCTTCCTCCTCGCCGAAGATGCTGTGACAGGGAAATCGCCTGGCGATGATTTCGCGTACCCTCCGCTCGATGGCGCGGTCTGCGTCCGTTACGGGACTGCTGTCGGGCTTCGTCGCAACATCGAATCGAGCTCTGAAATACTTCAGCGCGAGAGTTCGGGCTTCGTCGCCGAGTTCATTGAGAAAAGCGAATAGCTCTTCGGAGGGCAGAGAGTTTTGCATAGCCCATGTCAAGAAAGTCCAAGCGGCGCCAGTCGGTTCGGCGTATCTTGGAGCCTCGATGCAAGGCTTCTTTCCTGTCCCGCCGCAGCCTCATGGCGCGTATGTGAAGTACGCTCCCTCCGTACAGGCCCATGCGTTGCCGCGCTTAGTGATGTCGCGAGCGAGCGAGTGTATGGCACCGTTCCCGTTTCAAGGCAGGCGTAACGACTTAAGCGGACGTACCAGCAAATACAACGCATGCATTACGGTCAACCTCTACAGGCACCGCGTCCAGAGCGGCACCCTTGCACGGCCCATCGATACACTTGCCATCATCGAACCTGAACAGCGCACTATGATGAGCGCACATCAAGACCTGCGATCGATAACACGAAACACTCCCAGGCACGAAGTCCAAGGATACCGAAAAATGCGGGCAGCGATTGACATACGCCCAGGCCTTGTCGCCACGCCGGACCACGACGATGGAGGGCCCCACTGACTCTTTCGGAACGACGAGAGCACCGCCATCCGGCACTTCGTCGAGACGACACAACTGACTCCCGTTCATCGTTCAAGCCCGTTGTTCGGGATTTCCGAGGCTCCAGTCCCACGGACGGACCTCGACGCGGGAAAACAATCCTTCTTTCATGTACGGATCCTCGCCTACGAAGCGCATCACAGCATCGATGTCATCGGCCTCGACAACCAGAAGCGTGCCATTCATCTTGTTGCACAGCGGCGCGAGGGTGGGGCCCCCGAGACGGACGTGAACGCCATGCTCGGACGCGCTGCGCAAATAGCTTCGATGGCTGGGTCGCACGCGCTCGCGGACTTCGCGCATGTCCGGCTTGTCAGTGGCAAACACTGCGAAATAGCGGCGCATCTCGTTAGCTCCGGTCAAGAACGAAGTCGTAGTTCGCCTCGCGATACGGGCCTCGGACATTGAAACGACGAGCGAGTTCATCACCGGCCGCTCGCTCACGGTAGGAAACCGTCAGTGACGTCTTCACACCGAAGACCGCATCGGACTCGAGATATTTGTCGTCTTTATCGAAGATATGAGTCACGAGTCTTCGGTGCCCCACGGCGTCAATCATGAAGTGCAAATGCGCAGGCCGCCACGGGTGCCTTCCTGTCGCACTCAGCATCTTGCCGACCGGACCATCGGTCGGGATCGGATAGCTGACCGGCAGAATGGTGGTGATCGCGTAGCGGCCTTCCGCATCCGTGCGATAGCGGCCGCGCAGGTTGTCGAGCGGCTGGTCGGCGTCCTGGCCGGAGTACATGCCGTTTTCAGCGGTTTGCCAGACGTCGAGCACTGCGCCGGCAATCGGCGTGCCGTCGGTGCTGCGTACTTGCCCATGCACGACAGCTGGCGTGCCGGGCGTCGAGGCCATGTTCTCGCCATAGGCACGCTCCGGCATGCCCTCGATATAGAACGGACCAAACACTGTCGTGTCCGTTGCTCCGCTCGCGAACCGATGATTGATCGCGTCGACTAGCATCGAGACGCCCAAGGTGTCCGACAGGAGGATGAATTCTTGACGCACGACGCCATCGCACATTTTCCCGGTCTCGGTGAGAAAGCGAATGGCGGACATCCACTCCTGCTCGGTAAGCTGCGTTTCGCGGACAAAGGCGTGCATGTGTCGCACGAGGCTTTGCATCAATGTTCGCAGGCGCACATCCGGTGTGTTGGCGAAGCTGGCAACGACCTGATCGGTCAGCTTCGCATCGCTGTCGTCGAGTTCTGTTGTCACGTTTGTCTCCATGTCTATTCGGCGACCGCTCAATGCGGTGACCGTCCTTCCCACGCGTCCTGAAGCAGCGCACGAATCGCCGCGCGTTCAATCGGCCGCGGATTCGCATACGGGTTCTTGCAGGCGATATCCGCTGCTTCGTCGAGTCCGGCATACGGCATGCCGATATCGGCCAGCGCCGCGGAAATGCTGAGCTTCTCGTTCAACTCGAACAGCAGCGGGCCCGCCTCCGCGGCTTCGTTTCCGCCGAGCGCCCGGGCGACGCGAAGCAACGCCTCGGGCGCAGCAACGTGGTTATAGTGCGCCGTATGAGGCAACATTGCCGCGTGAGTCTGTGCGTGAGGAAGATTGAACGTGCCGCCTAGCGTGTGACATAGCTTGTGATGAACGGCCATGCTGACCGCGCCGAGGCAGGTGCCTGCGAGCCACGCGCCATATAACGCACGGCTGCGCATGTCGCGATCGCCCGGCGTTTTGACTATCACCGGCAACGCTTCGCTGAGCGCGCGTATTGACTCCTCGGCCATCAAGCTTATGACAGGATTGGCGTCGTCGGCGTAAAGCGCCTCTACCGCATGCGCCAGAGCGTTGACGCCGGAAGCGGCCGAGATGCCGGCAGGAAGCGACAGGGTTAGCGACGGGTCATACAAGACGGTGCGCGGCAACACGCGCACATCGCGGCCAGTGCGCTTCAGACGGCCTTCGGTGAGTCCATATATCGGCGTCATCTCCGAGCCTGCGTACGTGGTCGGCACCGCGAGGATGGGCAAGGACGACTCGAGTGCTATCGCCTTGCCTAGTCCGATGGTGGAGCCGCCGCCAATCGCAATGCAGCAGTCCGCATCCATGTCGCGAGCCGTGTCGCAAGCCGCGCGGGCGACCTCCATTGGAACGTGCATGACCGCCTCGGCACAGACGCCTGCGGCGCGCTCGCCGAGGACGTCCGCCACGTGGTCAGCGAGATGCCGTTGCTCAGGCGTCGACAAAATAAGCGCTCGCCGCGCGCTGAGCTTCGTCAGTTCGTCGGGCAGCTTACCGAGTGCGCCCCATTCGAAGACGACTCGCGTAGGGGTTCCCTGATAGACAAAGCGCTCCATGAAGACCTCAACGCTTGAAGTGCGGCGGCACGTTACCGTCGACATTGACCCACACCGAGCGCGCTTCCGTGTAGTCGTGCATCGCTTCGAAGCCCATCTCGCGACCGTAGCCCGACTTGCCCACACCGCCGAACGGGCTGCCTGGATTCACCCGCTTGTAGCAGTTGATCCAGCACATGCCGGCATTAATTCGCGACGCGGTCTTGTGCGCGCGAGACAGGTCGCGAGTCCAGAGGCCGCTGCCCAATCCATATTCGGTCGAGTTTGCGATAGCGAGCGCTTCCTCGTCACTGCCGAAGCGCAGAACCGTGACAAACGGACCGAACACTTCTTCTTGAGCGATACGGTCGGACGCGCTTTTCGCCTCGATGACAGTTGGACGGACGTAATAGCCATTCGCCAAGGCACTGTCTTGCGGGGCGCTACCGCCCGTGAGTACGCGACCGCCTTGTTCTCGCGCCACGTCGACGAACGTCAGCACGCGGTCCAGATGCTGCTTCGATGTGAGCGGCCCCATTTCCGTATCGTCGTCCAGAGGGTTGCCGACACGAATAGACGAAGCCAGCGAAACGAATCGCTCGAGAAACTCGTCCGCGATGCGTTCATGCAGAATTAGACGTGAACCCGCGATACATGCCTGCCCCTGGTTGTGAAAGATGGCCCACGCGGCGCCGTTGATGGCGGCATCGAGATCCGCGTCGTCGAACACGATGTTCGCGCCTTTGCCGCCGAGTTCCAGTTGCACACGCTTGAGGTTGCCCTGCGAGGCGTCGACGATTCGGCGACCAGTCGCCGTCGACCCGGTAAATGCAATTTTTCCCACGCCCGGGTGTTCGGCGAGCCGCTGGCCGGCCGTGTGTCCATAGCCCGGTACGATGTTGACGACGCCTGCGGGGAAGCCGACCTCGGCCATGATTTCGACGATGCGCAACGTCGATAGAGGCGTGATCTCCGAAGGCTTCAATACCACCGTATTGCCCGCAGCGAGCGCCGGCCCCATCTTCCAGCTCGTGAACATCAGCGGGAAATTCCACGGAACAATCTGGCCGACTACGCCGATAGGCGCGCGCTGCACGTAGTTGAGGAACCCGGTTTCCACGGGAACCACGGAGCCTTGCAGCTTATCGGCCATGCCGCCGAAGTAACGGAAGCACGCGGCTGTACGCGGTACGTCGAGCGCGCGGGAATCGCGAATCGGGTGGCCGGTATCGAGCGATTCGAGCTGCGCGAGCTCCTCGGCGTTCGCCTCGATGGCGTCGGCAAGGCGCAGCAGGAGCCGGCCACGTTCGGCCGCCGCCATGGCCGACCACTTCGGGAATGCGCGAGTGGCTGCGTCGACGGCGAGATCGACATCTGCGGCAGTCGCCGCCGCGATCTTTGTAATGAGCGAGCCGTCGTGCGGATTGAGCACGTCGATGGTGCCGCGATCGACGGCATCGACAAAGCGGCCGTCAATGAAGAGTTGGTTCTGCATGAGTCTTCCTCGATTCGATGCTTCGTTCTGCTTAGAACGCAATGGGATACGGGGCAAGTTCACCGCTCTCATAGCGCTGTGGCAGATCAGGCGTGGCGTTCTCCCAAACCAGCAGCATCGAGCGCTTCGTCGAGTAGCCTTGATGCCGGATGTCGGCCGGCATCGCGCAGATGTCGCCGGCGCGCATGGTGATTCGAGCGCGCGGTGCGCCGGTGTTCTTGTCGCCGATATCCCAGACGATTTCGTCGGAGAGCTGCAGGAACCACTCGACGCGGTCGTTTCCGTGGAACACGGGCAAGATGAACTCTTCGGTGGTCGGACAGAACAGGCTAAGGCCGCAGACGGAGGTCACCGACGGGTTCCACGTCACATCTGAACGGGAAAGATATTTGAAGAGGTTGAACGCGTGAAGCTCGCCTTCGAATCCCGGCTCGACATGGACTTCCGGCTCATCCTGCGCGACGTCGAGGAACTCGCGATTGACCGGTAGATCGTTGCGCAGCGGCGAGTCGCCCGCAAGGCCCGGCATGCGGCGCGTCGCAATGCGCGTGCGTTCGATCGCCGCGTCGTTCTCGCCATGCTTGCGCCCGAACGCCGTTCCGGTTTCTTCCGGCGCTGCGAACGGGTCGAAGCCTTCGTTGGTCCAGTCGTGTAGGATGGCCTTGAACGTCGCCATGATAGTCGGCGTTTCGAAGGTCTCCGTATAGTCGACGCCCGCTTCCTTCATGATGCCGTTGAACGTGCCGGCGTACACATCCACCTTGCCGTAATGATTGCGCGTGCCGAACACATGGTCGAAGTTGACCCAGCCGTAGAAGAAGCCCCATGCCACATCGCGCATCATTGCGCGCAGGAATGCGTCTGCCGGCACGGCGTGCGTACGCGTCTGACCTTTTGCGGGCCAACTGATTTTCACGAAATACTCGTCGCGCTGGAACTCGAATTCACCGAGCTGAAAGCGGCGGTAGCCCGTGATGGCGTCCGGTTCCGTCGAGCGCACGGTGTCGGCTGCGAAGTCTGCGGGATGGTCGAGCGTGTCGAGGGTGGCCATGACTTGTCTCCTGAAACGTTGGATATCGCTGGTCGGGCTTTTAGTGCAGACAGATATCTGCCCACTTCTCTACGGACAGCGCGCCGAGTACGGTCTGCACGAGCGCGACCCCCGGTTTGCTCGCGGTAAAGCGGTATGCGCAGCCCGCGGGGAGCAGTGCCTGATGCCCTTTGCGCAGCACCACGTGGCCCATCTTTCGCCCGACGGGCTCGGTGCCTGCGCTCACGGTTCCGCGCCCGGACGTCGGCGGGTTTTCGAGCTTGATGAATTCGATGCGGACTTCGCCGTCCATCTGAATAGTGAATTCGTCGTGCGCGCATGTGTACCACGGCGATGTGCCCTCGGTACGCAGTACTTCGATCACGTATTCGAGGTTCTTGCCGGCGACGACCTTCTCGTAGGGTGCCGATTTCGATGCGACCTCGAACACGTTCGAAAACGCGTAGTGGCGAGCGCTCCCGCTCGTGATTTCGACGCCACCTTTCTTGAAGTTATCGAGGGAGCCAAAGACGGTATGGAATGCAGTGTCGGTCATTGCTGTCTCCTGTGTTGAACTGCTCGTTACGTTCAACTCTAGGGGCAAAAACTGGCCGCAACAACCTGCGAGTCACCGACTACGGCATTTGCGATTCGCGAATAATCGGCCGGCGACGACGCGGCTTACCGCACCCAGCCGCGCTCGAGCAACGGCAGGTCCCACGACGGCTCAGGACCCAGATATTCGATGAGGAATTCGACAAGCGCCTTGACCTTCAATGCCTGGCGCTGGGTCGCCGGATAGACGGCTGCGAAGTTCAACGTCGAGAGTTCATAGTCCGTCAAGATGGGCACCAGTGTCCCGCTCACGAGCGCCTCGCTGGCGACCAAGGTCGGCAAACATACGATGCCTCCGCCTGTCAGCGCATAGTCCTTCAGTAAGTGCACAGAATTCGAACGAATCATGCCCGGCAATTCCATTTCCACGACCTCCGTACCGTGGATCATCGTCCAGCGGTTTCGTGAGGGATATCCCGAATACAGCGCGGTGATGTGATGCAGCAAGTCACGCGGATGCTGCGGAGCACCATGCTTTTCAAGGTAAGCAGGCGATGCACAAAACAGGCGGCGAACGTTGAATAGTCGACGCTCGATGAGCGACTCCGAGATGGGAGGGAAAATCTGGAACGCGATATCGAAGCCTTCTTCGACTGGGTCGACAACCCGGTCATTCACGATGATATCGAGTTGAATCCCCGGATAGCGTCTGTTGAATTCGGCGAGCGGCGCGCCGAAATGTCCAAGAGCAAAGCCGGGAAGCATCTGAATGCGCAAGCGCCCCGTCGGCGTCGCGCGGAGCTCGCGCATCTGGTCGGTCAGTTCATTCACGCGGCCCACGACCTCGGCGCATTCGCGATAGAACGCTTCGCCGACTTCCGAAAGTCGGACGTGGCGCGTGCTGCGGTGGAAGAGCGGCGCATTGACGAACTTCTCCAACTGCTGGATGCGGTTGGTCACGACCGAACTCGTCACACCGAGCTGTCTCGCCGCTTCGGCGAAGCTGCTTGTTTCCGCCACTCTCACGAATGCCTCAATGCTGAGAAACCGGTCCATATGGCGCTTTCCCTGTGCAAAACACCAGTTTAAATGGACCGGACGACTCAGACTGCGAAAGAATGGTTGGCTCGTGTTCCTTGTTTAACTGCGGAAAGGGTGCAGGCGGTCGACTTCGAGAAAAGGCCAACGTCTATTGTCGAAGCCAACGAGTGAATAACCGTCATGCCTTCCGAGGCGGCATAGCAGACGCATCGAATCGTGCTTGAGTTACCTCGGCTGCTCGCCTGCAGTGAGTTCAGGCCGAAGGACCGCGCGACGCTGAACGACTGCCGGCGCGGTCTCCTTCAGAAGCAAGCTGACCAGAATGCCGAGGATGACAGCGCACATCGGCAGCCAGAGGATGTTCGCGATACCGAAGTGGGTGGCGACATAGCCGCCCATCGCCGGCGCAATCCCGCCGCCGAAAATCTCGCCTACGCCCACCACTGCGCCAATGGATGTCGAGACAAGTCCGACCGGTGCAGCCTCTGTCGCCACGGGTCCGGACAGCAGCGAGACGAGGCCCAGCGTAAAGAAGGACGCGACAAATAGCACAGCAAAAAGCGCGAGCGGCTGAGCGCCGAGACCGCGGAAGATATAGAGCATCACGGCCGTTCCGGCGAAGCCCACGATGCTCGCCAGTCGGCGCCCGACGAGGTCCGAGAGGCCAGGCAAACCGAACTGGCCTAGAAAACCGCCAAAGCCGATAGCCGAGACGACGAGGCCCATCTTTTGTGTATCGAGCGAGAGGTAGTCAGTGAGATAAAGGGGCAGCAGGGCGCCGAGCACGAACACCCCCGTCATTGCGCAGCACAACGCCAGCATGGCGACAAGAATGTTTCGACTCTTGAGGACATGGCCTAGCGATGCCGGCGCATGTTCCGAAGCAACCTCCTTAACGACTTTCGGCTCGCGAATGACAAAGAACATGAGCGCTCCGAGAATTAGGCCCGGAATCGCAACTAAAGCAAAGACCCAACGCCACGTAACGAAAGCGAGCAACTGCGTGGCGATGATGGGCGACAACGCCAAGCCGAAGAGCGCAAAACCACTCTGCTGTAGACCGAGGTTCAGGCCGCGACGGCGCGGAAGCGATGCATCAGCTGTCGCCGCGAAGCTGGTCGGGCAAAAGGAGCCCTCTGCGACACCCATCAGCCCACGAATCGCGATGAGACTGAAGAGCCCGCCAGCGAGACCAGAGAAGCCCGAAAGCAGCGAGAACGCGATGATCGCCGGAATAAGCACCTTCCTGCGGCCCACCTTGTCCGAGATGCCTCCCATCAGCGCCGCGAATACGCCCCACGACAGGCCAAGGACTCCGATGCAGTTTCCTACGTCCTGCGCCGTCAGTCCGAGGTCCTTCATCATCGACGGAAACAGCGGCGCGATGAGCCATCTGTCCAATCCCACCAGCCCGAAGCCCAATGCCAGCAGCGTGACTGCCTTCCATTCGTACGAAGTGTCCCAGTCAGTTTCTTTCATTTCCGTCTCCGAGAGAGTCAGTTGTTGCAGGTGCGCAATGAGCGCAGTTGCACGTACCGACTCTGTTGCAGTTGTGCGCGGTGAAATCCGCGAGTGTGGTCGTCCGCCTTTGAGAGAGCACGATTCGATACAAAGGGGCAACGACCGAAAGATAGGGTGCGGGCGCGAGTCCTTGGTATGGAACAATCAGCGAACGCGCCATTTGCGAAATACGAATAATTGGGTCAGCGTGGTGGCGAACGTGTCGGCAGAAGGCTGCCGCGACCTACTGCAGCACCGAGGCGCCGTCTTCAGGAACGCATTAGGGGATTCCCCTGTAGACAGTCGCGCGGCGAGTGTGACGGAGCCTTGCTCTACGAGTGGGCAAACCCGCCTCGGCACCGTCTCAACGTTGCATAACCGACGTCGTCTCTGAGCACGCTGAGCAACAGGTGGTCGAAGGTTGAAGCAGCGCGCTCGACAGGAACGAGGCGAAGGGAAAGTGCCGAATTAAGGTATGCCAACAGATAGCGTTGCAAGACTGCACTGGACCTTTTCGCTGGCGTTAGCCGTGTGAGAAGGGAAAAGCATCGTCTTACAATGCCGACGAAGTTGCCCGGCTTAGCTACCGCCCGTCGCTCCCGTGCGGCGTCTGTATAGCCCGCTCGCTTCGAGCTTTTGTCGTCAGCAGGAGATCCAAGCCAAAAGGGTGCTTAGGACGTGAAATTGTCGTGTCCCTACGAGCAGCACCTCGAAACAGGCCATTTGATATTCGCGGCGAAACCCTCTATAACCTTGGAGAAGCCTTTCGAACGAGTTACGCGAGAATCATTCGTTTTGTCAGACGCGTTAATAGCATAGGAATGCGAAGCATATCGACGCGTTTTCGGCTCGTTCGCCAAAGCGATTCAACGGCAGGGGACGACAATGAACAGATCATTCGGACGTGTGAGCAGAGGTCAACTAGCTCTTTGCTTGCTCACGATTGTCGCGGCGTCTAACGGTGCCGCTCAGACCATCCCGAAGAAAGGAGTCATCGACGCGACGTACACCGCTGCGGGGACGGGCGTGAAAGAGGTCGCCGTCAGCGGGGATGATGTTGTGTACTTGTTCGAGTCGACTCTGTTGATGGGAAATGACAACAAGACGCCGTTCATGCGCAACGTGTCGGCCCACTGTCTAGAAGCCGGCTTCACTGCACAAAGCGGGACCGGCTACTGCGTGTACACCGATAAGGATGGGGACAAGTTCGTCGAGGCATTCAGCTATGCTTCGGGCTCAACGTCCGGAAAGGGGACGTTGAGTTCCGGCACGGGTAAGTTCAAGGGCATACAAGGCCAGTTCGACTGGCAACAAGTCCAAGTGCTGCCCGCCGAGAAAGGGTCCTACCATTACATCGGGAAGAAAACCGGTAGCTATCTTTTGCCCTGAGCCGTTTCATCCGTATCGTTGCACGCGCTAGCGGAGCATGGATCAGTACTTGAGATGCGCTGTGTCGCCACGTCGATTCAGCAAAGGCGTTGCGCATTCTCTCGCGCAGCAAGCGCAGGTGCATCCGCATGCGCTTACGGAAAACCCTCAGCGCTTGCTCTCCAACGCCTTCTGAGTATTGCGACGAAGCTCTGCCGGCTTTCGACTGCGAACCCGCCGAACAGTGAGTGACTGACGGTCGGCCCGACAAGGTGCTGCGTTTCGTTGCATCTCTGCAAGCGGTCGCGGCGGCTGTGTTCCGCATCGCTGTCCAAGTCGGACTGTACAACCCCGCTAGCCCATGACTTTCCTGTAGCGTCTGTCTTTCTGCATTGCCACCTTGCTGACGCGCACGACGCCCGCCAGCGAGAACCCGAGACCCGCCCCTCCCGCCCACGTCCGCGTGATCCCGCCTGTCCACGACATTGAAAAATGATCGTGCGTATGACGAGCCCAACTGTCCCTTCGGCCGCCCACCGTCGCCTCCCTTTCTTCCTGTCGTAAGGTTTACCCCGATTTAAACGAAATCCAACAAAAGGGACATTCTGGCTGCTGCACGTAATCCAAGCGAAATCCAATCGACGCCTTGAAGCCCCGCCTCTGCGACTGGCGTCGCGCACGCCGCAAAGGAGAGCGATTTGGTCCTGGAACTGGAGCGAGTCAGTGTCGTTTCTGGCGGGCAACCGCATCTGTACGGCGTGGATTTGCGCCTCGTCCCAGGCGCTATCAATGTGCTCCTCGGACCCACGCAGGCCGGTAAAACCACGCTGATGCGCGTCATGGCGGGTCTCGACAGGCCGAGTGAGGGCCGAGTGCTCGTCGACGGTCACGATGTGACAGGCGTCAGCGTGCGTCAGCGCAATCTCGCGATGGTCTATCAGCAGTTCATCAACTACCCGGCGATGACGGTATTCGAGAACATCGCCTCGCCTTTGCGCCTGCAAAAGACCGACGCCGCCGAGATCCGCCGGCGCGTGCAGGAAGTCGCAGGCAAATTGCATATCGATCATTTGTTGGAGCGGCGGCCCGGCGAACTGTCAGGCGGACAACAGCAGCGCTGCGCGCTCGCGCGTGCACTCGTGAAGCGTACGTCGCTGGTGCTGCTCGACGAGCCGCTCGTCAATCTCGATTACAAGCTGCGCGAGGAACTGCGCATGGAACTGACTACGCTCTTCGCCGACGGCAATACCACCGTCGTGTACGCGACCACCGAACCTCTCGAAGCGCTACTGCTGGGCGGCTATACGGCGATCGTCGATAAAGGCCGGGTCCTGCAGTTCGGCCCCACGCTCGACGTCTATAACGCTCCGGTCAACGTCGCGGCTGCGGCTGTGTTCAACGACCCGCCGATGAACATGCTGTCGAGCGACTGCGGCAACGGCCGCGCGCGTCTGCCGATCGGCGTGGAGGTGCCGGTCCAGCACGCGGACGCTGTGAACGGCGCGTGCCGCATCGGCATCCGGCCGGGGCATCTGCGTCTTCAGGCAAAGGCCTCTCATGCGATCGCCGTTCCGTGCCGGCTCGAACTCGCTGAACTGAGCGGCTCCGAAACGTACCTGCATCTGCGCACGCTGACCGGCGCGGTCAATCTGGTTGCGCAGTTGCAGGGCGTGCATCAGATCGAGCTCGGCGCGCAGCTCGACGTTTTCATCGACCCGCGAGAACTGTTCGTGTTCGGTGCGGATACCCGACTGGTGTCCAGCCCGGAGGCAGCTCATGGCGCGCATTGAGTTCACGAATCTCGGGCACGCTTATGGACCAGGTCCCGCGACGCGCGACGACTACGCGCTTCAACCTATGAGCATGGTCTGGGATGACGGCGGCGCTTATGCGTTGCTCGGTCCATCGGGGTGCGGCAAGACCACGCTACTGAACATCGTGTCGGGGCTCGTGAGGCCGTCCGAGGGCAAGGTGTTGTTCGACGGACGCGATGTGACGGCGCTCGGCGCACGTCAGCGCAACATCGCGCAGGTGTTCCAGTTCCCCGTGGTCTACGACACGATGACCGTCTACGAGAACCTCGCGTTTCCGCTCCGTAATCGCAAGCTGCCGGACGCCGAGGTCAAAAAGCGCGTGCACGAAGTCGCGGACATCCTCGATATGACGCGCGACCTGCCGCTCAGGGCGAGCAATCTGGCCGCCGACGCCAAACAGAAAATCTCGCTCGGGCGCGGCCTCGTGCGCAAGGACGTCGCGGCGATTCTCTTCGACGAACCGTTGACCGTGATCGACCCGGCGATGAAGTGGATGTTGCGCCGCCAGTTGAAGAAGATTCATCAGCAACTCAAGCTCACACTGATCTACGTGACGCACGATCAGGTAGAAGCGCTGACTTTCGCCGATGAAGTCGTGGTCATGACGAATGGCCGCGTCGTTCAGAAGGGAGGAGCCGATGCGCTCTTTCTGCGGCCGGATCACGCTTTTGTAGGCTACTTCATCGGCAGTCCGGGCATGAATCTTTGTCCGATCGAGCTCGACGGCGACGGCGCAAGAATCGGCTCGCAGCGTTTGCCGCTCGACGCCGGCACGCTCGCGACGCTACGGGCCGCGCATCAGCAGTCAAGCGGCGCGCTCAAGCTGGGGATTCGCCCTGAGTTCGTCCGCCTCTCGCAGGAAGGAGAAGCCGGCGCGGTCGCCGCGCAAGTGCTGCGCGCGCAACAGCTCGGCAACTATCAACTGGTCACCTTGCAATGCGACGGCCATGTTTTCAATGCGAAGCTCGAGCCGCATCTAAGAGTTGTCGACGGCCCTGCCTGGCTGCATCTCATCGCGCCTGAAACCGTGTTCTTCTGCAACGACGAGAGAATCGAAACCCGCATTCTGGAAGGGGCCGCGCGATGAACAAGCCCGTCAATCAAAAGGCATGGTTGCTGGTCATTCCGGTGTTCATCTGCGTCGCGTTCTCCGCGATCCTGCCGCTGATGACGGTGGTCAATTATTCGGTGCAGGACATCATCGGGCCGACCCAGCACGTGTTCGTCGGTACGGAATGGTTTCGCAACATCATGACCGACCCGGATCTGCGCGAGGCGCTCGGCAGACAGGTCATCTTCTCCGCGTGCGTTCTGCTGTTCGAGATTCCATTGGGCGTGGGTCTCGCATTGTCGATGCCGGCTTCCGGATGGCGGGCATCGGCCACGCTCATCGTGCTTGCCATGCCGTTGCTGATTCCGTGGAACGTGGTGGGCACGATCTGGCAGATCTTCGGGCGCCCGGATATCGGACTGCTCGGCTACTGGCTGAATAGTCTCGGCTTCGACTATAACTATACGGCGAGTCCCACGGCCGCATGGATCACCGTGCTCGTGATGGACATCTGGCACTGGACGCCGCTCGTCGCGCTGCTGTGCTATGCGGGATTGCGCGCGATTCCGGACGCCTTCTATCAGGCCGCGGAAATAGATGGCGCGAGCCGCTTCGCGGTATTCCGCTACATCGAATTGCCGAAGATGCGCGGCGTGCTGATGATCGCCGTGTTGCTGCGCTTCATGGACAGCTTCATGATCTACACCGAGCCGTTCGTGCTGACAGGCGGCGGTCCCGGCAATTCCACGACATTCCTCAGTCAGTATCTGACTCAGAAAGCGGTCGGTCAGTTCGACCTGGGACCGGCGGCGGCTTTCTCGCTGATTTATTTCCTGATCATTCTGCTGCTTTGCTTCATTCTCTATAGCTGGATGAGCCGCGTAGGCAAAGGCGAATCCGCCGCGCAAGGAGCCGACCATGCAGGATAAGCGCCGCTGGATGCGGACGTCGATGCTCGTCGTCTATGTGCTGTTCGCGCTCATTCCGCTTTACTGGATGGTTTCCATCTCACTGCGCACGAACGAGGAGACCATGTCGACGTTCGCCACGCTGCCGCAGCACGCGACGCTAGCGAACTACAAGGTGATCTTCACCGATCCCTCGTGGTACTGGGGCTACATCAATTCGATCATCTACGTGCTCATGAACACGGTGATGTCGGTGTTGGTCGCATTGCCTGCCGCGTACGCGTTCTCGCGATATCGCTTTCTCGGCGACAAGCATATGTTCTTCTGGCTGCTGACCAACCGCATGACGCCGCCCGCCGTATTCCTGCTTCCATTCTTCCAGCTGTATTCGAGCGTCGGCCTGACCGACACGTACATTGCCGTCGCACTCGCGCACATGCTGTTCAACGTGCCGCTTGCCGTGTGGATTCTCGAAGGTTTCATGTCGGGCGTCTCCCGAGAGATAGACGAAACCGCGTACATCGACGGTTATTCGTTTCCCGCATTCTTCGTGAAGATCTTTCTCCCGCTCATCAAGTCGGGCGTCGGCGTCACGGCTTTTTTCTGCTTCATGTTCAGCTGGGTCGAACTGCTGCTCGCGCGCACGCTGACTTCTGTCAACGCGAAACCTATCGCTGCGGTGATGACGCGGACCGTGTCGGCGGCCGGCATGGATTGGGGCGTGCTGTCGGCGGCGGGCGTGCTGACCATCGTTCCCGGCGCGCTGGTGATCTACTTCGTGCGCAACTACATCGCGAAAGGCTTCGCGATGGGGAGAGTGTGATGTTCACCTGGATGTACTGGACCCCCGAGGTGGCGATCTTCTTCGCCTGCATCGTCGTGATGCTGGGCGGCATGACCGTATGGGAACTGCGCTCGCCCACTCATGAACGCAAGGGCTTTTTGCCTATTCCGACGACGCGCGGTGACCGGCTGTTCATCGGCCTGTTGACTGCCGCGTATATCAATCTCGCGTGGCTCGCAATCAGCGACGAGGGCGCCAGTTCCTGGCCGGGGTTCGCGGCCTCCGTGCTGATACTGCTCGCGATCATGTGGAAGGGCTAGCAATCGGACGCATGGACGCATGCAATGGAGACGGGCAACTGCCGGTTCCGCTGATGCCCCCAGCGGGCGCCGACACGGTCGAAGGGGCACGGAAGAAACAGGAGAACACCATGCATCAGAGGAGACGGATCGTCACGCTGGCATTGGCGAGCATCGTGTCAGGTGCCTTCGCGAATCAGGCGCTCGCGGGCACGCCCGAGGCGCAGAAATGGGTGGACAGCGAGTTTCAACCGAGCACGCTTTCGAAACAGCAGCAGATGGACGAGATGAAATGGTTCATCGACACCGCTGCGAAACTCAAATCGCAGGGCGTCAAGGAGATTCATGTCGTGTCGGAAACCATCGACACGCATACCTACGAATCAAAGACGCTCGCTGCCGCGTTCAGTGAAATCACCGGCATTCAGGTGAAGCACGACATCATTCAGGAAGGCGACGTCGTCGAGAAATTGCAGACCTCGATGCAATCCGGGCAAAGCATCTACGACGGCTGGATCTCGGACTCCGATCTGATCGGAACGCACTATCGCTATGGCGTGATTGTTCCGCTGTCCGATTACATGGCAGGGGAGGGCAAGGAATACACGAACCCCGGGCTCGACCTGAAAGACTTCATCGGCACGAGCTTTACCACCGCGCCCGACAAGAAGCTCTATCAGCTTCCCGACCAACAGTTCGCGAATCTCTACTGGTTCCGCGCGGACTGGTTCGCACGCAAGGATCTGCAGGACAAGTTCAAGGCGAAGTATGGCTACGATCTCGGCGTGCCGGTCAACTGGTCCGCGTACGAAGACATCGCCGAGTTCTTCACGAACGATGTGAAGAACATCGACGGAGAGAAAGTTTACGGCCATATGGATTACGGCAAGAAGGACCCATCGCTCGGCTGGCGCTTCACGGACGCATGGCTCTCGATGGCGGGCGCAGCCGACAAGGGCATTCCGAACGGCATGCCCGTCGACGAATGGGGCATTCGCGTGACGCCCGACGGCTGTCATCCGGTGGGTGCGTCGGTATCGCGCGGCGGCGGCACCAACAGCCCGGCAGCAGTGTATGCGACGACCAAGTACATCGACTGGCTCAAGAAATACGCGCCGCCGGAAGCGTCGGGCATGACCTTCAGCGAGGCTGGCCCGGTGCCCGCGCAAGGCCGTATTGCGCAACAGGTGTTCTGGTACACGGCGTTCACGGCGTCGATGCTCAAGCCGGGCAACGTCACGAATGCGGACGGCACGCCGAAGTGGCGCATGGCGCCGTCGCCGCACGGCGCTTACTGGAAAGACGGCATGCAGAACGGCTATCAGGATGTCGGCTCGTGGACGTTCTTCAAGTCGACGCCGCCGAAGCAGCGAGCCGCCGCATGGCTGTACGCGCAGTTCGTCACGTCGAAGAGCGTGTCGCTCAAGAAGTCGATTGTCGGTCTCACGTTCATTCGCGACTCCGATATTCATAGCGACTACTTCACGAAAAACGCGGACAAATACGGCGGCTTGATCGAGTTCTATCGCAGTCCGGCGCGCGTCGCGTGGACGCCGACCGGCAACAACGTGCCCGATTATCCGAAGATGGCGCAACTCTGGTGGAAGAACGTGGGCACCGCGGTCGCGGGTGAGAAGACTCCGCAGGCTGCAATGGACAACCTCGCGAAAGAAATGGATCAGGTGTTGGCCCGTTTGCAGCGAGCCGGAATGAAGGTTTGCGCGCCGGAACTCAATCCGCAAAGCGATCCGTCCAAGTGGCTGTCAGACCAGCATGCGCCTTGGAAGCGCCTTGACAACGAAAAACCCAAGGGCGAAACAGTGAAGTATGAGCAACTGCTGTCAGCCTGGAAGGCGGGCAAGGTACGGTAGTGATTCGCGGGTGCTCGGCGGTCTCAACGCACAGGGCCGCTGGCAAGCCGCGCTCCAGCGCCTATCGACAAACGCGATGCGCCGGCCTCGCAACCGGCGCATCGCGTTCTGCTTCAGAAGCTATCGGTCAGAGTAGGGAAGTCCGAGGCGGAAGCCTACGACGTGATCGACCGCAAACGAGGTGGTCATGCCCGGCTGGAGAAGCAGGGCGTCACGCTGGACACTGCTTGGTTTTACTGCATTCGTCGACAGGCGAGCGCACAAGGTGTCTCTCTGCTGCACTGAGCACCCCCCTAAAAAAAAAACCCCGACCATTGGTCGGGGTTTTTTTTCTCGTCGTTCCGACGACTATTTGAAGCGCACAACGTAGTTGAGACGCCACTTCAACACAAAGAAAAGGATCTTGAGGAAGGGGATCAAGATACCCACTGCCCAGAGCAGAGTGAGCCCCGCCGCGAACAACAACGATTCGCTGAATCCGTTCTTCGGCAGATGGACAATCACGAACATGGAGAAAAACGACGCGGTGGCGATAATGGTGCGTCGCGTGTAAAACGGCAGCGCCATGAACCTAGCGTACATCATCGGCTCCTTCAGCTGAGCGGAGCCAGGCACGATGAAACAGATAAGCTGCCTCCCACGCAGCCAGCGCGGCGGCCACCAAAATCCACATGCGAACGCCGCGCGTCCAGTCGGCTTGCGCCAAGGTTTCTGAAAAGCCCATTTCTTCCTCCGTCGCCTATGCAGGCCTGAACTATACGTTCCTATCTTGTCAGCATTCTCGCATTGTCAAGCGGGCGCGAAGTGCACTGACGCCCCCTTCCATCGCGGCGTCAACCGAAGTTCAGGTTTTCAGCCAGAAACGCGTAGTCGAAGTCCGGTTCACCGTCGCGGTCGGTTTTGCTCGCAGCTGTAACGACCGCGTCGCCCGCGGATGTAACGATCGTTGGTCCGGCGATTGGCTGACCGGTCGCAGCCGGCGCATCGCGCGTCCCCGGCTGGTGGCTGACCGAAACGCTGCCTCGCAGCGCATCTTCGGCAAGGCGCTTCAACAGCGCCGCACGCTGCCTCGGGTTGGAGATCGCAACCAGAGCATCGAACAGCGCGGGCGTCACTACTTCGCTGATTGTTACCTTGATCTCCAAAGCGCCTGTCATGCGGGCACTCCTTCCTTGCGCTTCTTATCGCGCAGCAGCGTTGCCTCGCCAGCAGCAAGGAACCCCTTGACGTTCGTGAAACACGGATCTGCCATATGGTCGATCCTCAAATGGGGGAAACGCGCTTGTATCTCGGACTTGTAGTGTTGCCTTTCGCCGTAAAGGGGCCGGGTGTTTTCGGCGTAATGGCGCCAGCGAAAGGCGCCTGATTCGGGGCTCG
>NZ_JALQDC010000035.1:0-271 GCF_023631445.1 Caballeronia sp. GAWG1-5s-s
TCTCTATGGCGTCGCCGGCATGGCGATCGCGATCGTCACCACGCTCTGGCTCAACGGCGGGGAAGCGTTGCCGGCCGTCGCCGCGCTGATGGCGATCGGCATCGCGGGCGGCGCGATCCTCGCGCGGCGCGTCGAGATGACGCAAATGCCGCAACTCGTCGCGGCTTTGCATAGCTTCGTGGGCCTCGCGGCCGTGCTGGTCGCCATTGCGAGCTACCTGTCGCCGGCAGCCGGCGCGGAATCGGACAGCGCGGCGCAGTCGGTCCACAAC
>NZ_JALQDC010000036.1:0-2767 GCF_023631445.1 Caballeronia sp. GAWG1-5s-s
CCGGCCAAAAGCGGTCATCAACCCGGCTCCGCTTGCAGACTTTCCATCGTCGCATGTTCGTTCCGAACCGGACTGTCAAGAGAACGGATCGCGGCAATTCGGTTTTCACGAAGCGGCACTGAAGAGCGCTCGAACATTCGATGTAATGCCAGTCGATCCGATGGACTAATTCACGACACGATTTTTGGCTCTTATGACTAAGCCATCGCTCCGATATCGTGTGCGGTATGTACTGTGGAGAAAAGCCCATGAATACGCCGCCCGATTTCAAGCATCTCGATTCGCCCGACGAATGGACACAAGCCTTTCCGGTCATGCAGGAACTGCGGCCGCATCTGCAAGACGCCGCGTCCTTCGCCAGACAAATGCGACGCCAGCGCGAAGAACACTATCGCCTGTTGGCCGCTCGCGACGCGTCGGGCGCCGTCCTCGGCCTCGCTGGCTACCGTCTTCAGACGAATACGCTATACGGTCGTTTCCTCTATGTGGACGACCTGGTGGTTACTGCGCGGCAGCAACGCAGCGGCATTGGTGCGGGGCTGCTCGACCAGGTCCGCGACATCGCGCGTCGTTCTGATTGCGCGCATCTCGTACTCGATACCGGCCTGCACATGCCGTTCGCGCAGCGCTTCTACTTCCGCAACGGCCTGCTTGCAAAAGGCATGCATTTCGTCGAGTCGCTTCAGACGATCCACAAGGAGGCCGCGCAATGAAGGTGCTGTTTCTTAATGCCAGCCCGCATCGCGAAGCCAGCCATGGCTATCAGCTTGCGCTTGACATGATCAAGAAGCTCGGCGCACCCGCGCAAAGCAACATGGTTAGCCGGGACCTTGCTGCATATCCTTTGCCGCCGATCACCAGCGACTACGCGCGCGCTATCACGTCGCGCGAGCCGGATGAGCGCCACTTCGCACTTTCTGAACAACTGATCCGCGAGATCGAAATCACGGACGTGCTCATCATCAACACGCCGATGCACAACTTCACGGTGCCCGCCGCGCTCAAGCTGTGGATCGATTACGTGTTGCGCATTCATCGCACTTTCGCCAGCACGCCGGAAGGCAAGATAGGACTGGTGCGCGACCGGCCGGCATTCGTCATCGTTGGCTCGGGCGGTCATCACAGCGGCGAGCATGCGTTGCAGCGTGATTTCCTCTCGCCGTATCTGCGTTATGCGCTAGGTTGCATCGGCGTAACGGATGTGCATTTCCTGCTTCTGCAAGGTCTCGTGCGCGGCGAAGCAGCCGTGACCGAAGCACTGAAGGCGGCGCGCGAAACGCTCGCGCAACACGATCTCTTTAACGCTCAGGACGCCACCGTGACGCTCTAGGCGGCATACGCGCGCCGCAACTGGCCCGCGAGCCGGGTCGCTTCGGCTTCGTCCGCTACGTTTGCGAAGCCGAGCACCACGCCGCGCAAGGTGCGCTTCGTGCGCGCGCCGATATGCCACGACGACAGCGCGCTCACCGCCAGCCCGGCTTCCTGCGCACGCGCGGCGATGGCGAGATCGTCGACGGGGACGCCGCTGACGTTGTTGAACAGCATCACGAGATGCATGCCGCCCGACGGCCGCTCGATGCGTACCTTCTCCCCGAACGCTTTTTCCAATGCCCGGGCGCAGATCTCGCGGCGCTCCGCGTAGAGCGCGCGCATGCGCTTCAGATGCCGCGCAAAATGCCCTTGTGCGATGAAGTCCGCGACTGCCGCCTGTAACAGGTAAGGCGGTCCGGCGTTCATGCTCGCCGTGAGTTGCGCGAAGCGTGCAATGGCCCGCTCGGGAACGACTACATATGAGAGCCGCAGCCCGGGAAACAAAACCTTGCTGAAGGTGCCGCAGTAGATCACGCGGTCGTCGACATCGAGGCTTTTCAGCGCGGGCAGCGGCCGCCCGGCGTAACGAAACTCACTGTCATAGTCGTCCTCGACGATCCAGCTTCCCGTGCGTGCCGCCCAGTCGAGCAGCTTCATGCGCCGCGCCAGCGAAAGCGTCGCACCGAGCGGACTTTGATGCGACGGCGTCACGATGGCGAAGCGCGCGTGCGGCGCGTGCGCCTGCCCGGCATCGACGTCGATTCCGTCGTGATCGACCGGCACCGGCGCGAGCTTCAGCCCCGCCTGATTGAGAAAGTCGCGCGCCAGAAAATAGCCCGGCTCTTCGAACCAGGCGCTGTCGTTCGGTTTCGCGAGACTGCGCAGAATGAGTTCAAGCGACGCGCGATAGCCGCTCGTCACAATTACCTGTTCTGGCGCGCACTCGACACCGCGCGACAGGCCCAGATAAGTCGCAACGCGTTCGCGAAGCGGCCCGAAGCCGGCAGGCTCGGGATAGGTGAGCGAGGCTAGATCTACGCTGCGCGCCCGATGCGCGATGATGCGGCTCCACACTTTGCGCGGAAAAGCATCCAGCGCGGGCAATCCGGGACGCAGCGGGCGGGCTTCATGGCCGAGTCCTATTTCCGGTGCCGGTTTCGCGCGCGGCACATCAGCGCATTCTAAGACTCGAGGCGCTGCCAAGTTCGAAACCGATGCCGGCAGCGACGACGACACAAAAGTGCCCGCCGCGCCGCGCATCTGGAGATAGCCCTCGTCGACGAGTATGTCGTAGGCCAACTCCACCGTGCCGCGCGCCGTGTTGAGCTGCGTGGCAAGCGCGCGCAGCGCGGGAACACGGTCGCCGGGCTTGAGGTGTCTCGCGCCGATCGCGGCCTTGAAGCGCTCGCAGATCTGCAAATAGATCGGCAGTGCGTGCCGCCGGTCGATATCAATC
>NZ_JALQDC010000037.1:0-3481 GCF_023631445.1 Caballeronia sp. GAWG1-5s-s
TATCAATCTTCAGTGCGTGTTGCGGGTTCCGCATGAGCGATCCTTGGACTAGTCAGATCGACGATTCTTGTCTCTTCTAACCAAGACATGATTCTCACACAATGATTTCACTTTCATCAATTCAACGAGGTGTGTCATGAAGATCGTCGTCATCGGAGGGACCGGACTGATCGGTGCGAAGGCTGTGGCCTTGTTGCGCGAGAAGGGACATGAGGCGGTCGCCGCATCGCCGAGCACGGGCGTCAACGCGATCACCGGCGCGGGCCTGGACGACGCACTGCGCGGCGCGCATGTCGTGATCGACGTGACCAATCCGCCGACGTACGAAGGCGATGCCGTTACGTGTTTCTTCCGCGATGCGACGCGCAATCTCCTTGAGGCCGAGCGCAAAGCCGGCGTGCAGCACCATGTGGCGCTGTCGATCGTCGGCGTGGATCGAATGGAGGGCAATGCATACTTTGCGGCGAAGTGCGTGCAGGAACGGCTGATTGCGGCATCGCCCGTGCCTTATTCGATCGTGCGTGCCACGCAGTTCATGGAGTTTCTCGGCACCATCGCCGATCTGAGCACCGCCGACGGCACTGTGCGTCTTTCACCGCATCAGTTCCAGCCCATCGCCGCCGATGATGTCGCGGCCATCATCGTCGAGATCACCCTGGGCGTGCCGCTCGACGGCGTCGTGGATATCGCCGGTCCCGAACGCGGCGCGATGCATGCGTTCATCGGCACCTATCTGCGCGCCACGCGTGACGCACGCAGGGTGGTCGCCGACGACAAGGCAACCTACTTCGGCGGCTCAATGGCCGAAAATTCGCTCGTGCCGACAGGCGGGATGCGGCAGGGCCGCATGACTCTCGGCGACTGGCTGGACCGTATGCGCTTGACGGATGCGGCAACGGCCTGATGCGTCTCTGACATTCACGGCTTGATGTGGAACGTGCGCGACCATGCGGCGCTGTCGGACGGCTTCGTCGGCAGGAAAACTCCGCTGAGCATCGCCGGCGTAACATCACGAGCCGTGCGCAAAGGTGAAGTAACCGACCTGCGCCTGTAAGCGCAGGAGACATTTCCAACGGACGAAAGGTAAAGGACGAAGATGACCCGCTTGAACTGGCACGAGATCGCCCCGGACGGCGCAAAGGCGCTTATGGGCGTTCATCACTATGTGACGAAAAGCACCAACCTGCCCGAGGAGCTTATTCATCTTGTGTTCCTCCGTGTTTCCCAGATCAATGGATGCGCTCATTGCATCGACAAGCATAGTCGTGATCTCAGAAAGACGATGTCCATCGACAAGATCTCGCTGGTACCGGTGTGGGACGAGGTCTCGCACCTGTTCTCCGATCAGGAACGCGCAGCTCTCGCCTGGGCCGAAGAAGTGACGCGCGTCAGCGAAACGCACGCTGCGGATGAAGCCTATGCAGCGGCTTCAGCGGCATTCACGCCGAAGGATCTCGTCGATCTCACGATAACCATTGCGGCGATGAACGCGTTCAACCGTCTTGGTGCGCCATTCCGACTCCCGGTCGCTGCCAAGGCTTAAGTACATGCGGCGTCTGACGGCGCGCGTCGGACAAGGCCCGGGCAATATCTTTACGCGAACGGATATATTTCAATGCTTCGGCTGCTAGTAAAGATGCATCTGTTCGTCTCTAGTTGGCGTGCAAAGGCCTTGCAGATCCGGGATGTAAAAGTTGACAGGTCTGACCGCGCGCTGGCGCGGCGTTGTTGGATTAGCCGCTGCACAGGGTCTGCCAAAATTCAGCTCGTCGCTCGAAGCCGTTCCCAAAAGCCCGGCGCTTCGTCGTATCATGGAACGGACGTTCCAGTCCTTGCTGGTACGTGTGTCGATGAAACAGACCGGCCGACGAGCGAGATTTCTTCCATGAGTGGCAAACCCCAATACGACGAGACCGCTGCAGTCGAAGCTGCGATGAAAGTATTCTGGCGTAACGGCTACGCCGCTGCGTCGATCAACGACCTCACAGCGGCGACCGGGCTGTCGCGGTCCAGCATCTACCAACGTTTCGAAGACAAGGACGGCTTGTTCCGCGAAGCGCTCAACCACTACACGGATCGAGTGCTCCGCCGGATGAACGCGGTCGGCGGTGCAACGCCGCGCGAGCGTATGGAGGCGTTGCTGCGCGATCTTTTGCACAAGCGAGCCGCGGCTCCCGATGGTTGCATGCTGGCTCGCAGTTGCGTTGAGAAGGCAAACCTGCCGAAGGCGTCGCAATCGGCGGTCACGTTCAGTGTCGGACGCCAGCGGGCAGTGCTGACGGAGATCATCGACGAAGGAGTGGCGCGTGGGAAGTTGTCGTCCGACGTGGACCGCGAGGCTCTTGCCTGGCATTACCTCGGTGTTCTCCATGCCGTCATGAATCTGCCGCAAGCCGGCGCAACGCCTGCCGCGCTGTCCGCCATGGTCGACCTAGCTATGTCGGCATGGCCGCCCGGCGTCGCGTCGCAGGCCGATTAGTCCGCAGTACCCTTGAACAGAGACAGATTTTCTTCAAGCCATTGCGGCAAGCCCCTTGGCGCATGACCGGTCAGCAACTGGACAGTAGCGGTCTGCTCTTGGAGCGACGATTCACGCACCGTGCGGTCGAGCCCGGTCAGTACATCCACCACAAATTCGCTCACGCCCGATGCCAGAAGACGCTCGCGCTCCTCGGCCGGAGTGCGCTGCTCGTAGGCAACAGGCCTGCCGAGAAGCCGCGTGAGTTGTGCAGCGACGTCGTCCATGGTCCAGGCGCGCGGCCCCGTCAGATGAAAGGCGCGCTGCCAGGTTTCGCTCGCTGGATCGAGCAACACCGCTTTCGCGGCATCAGCGACATCGCGCGTGTCGATAAGATTGACGATGCCATACCCCGCTGCGCCACCCCAGATTCCTTCCTGAACAGGCTTTCCGGCTCGTGTCAGCGTGTCGAAAAAGGTTGTTGGCCGCAGCATCGTATGACCGATATCGCGCGAAATCAGATGCGCCTCGATGCGCGCGTGCCAGTCGAATGGGTGCAGCTTCGCGGGCAGACTGGCTGCCGACAGTTTCACGATATGCCTGACGCCCGCGCCGACGGCGGCGTCGATCAACGCAATCTCGTTCTCCACCTGGCGCGGCGACGTGCCCTGCGCAAGGAACAAGCGATCTACACCCTGCATCGCGGCTGCAAGCGTGGCGGGCGCGTCAAAATCGACCGGCGCCTGGCCGACGTGGGCCGGGAAACGCGACGGATCCGGCTTGCGGCTAAAGCGCAATGAGGTCGACAGGCTCACTGGCGAGACCCGCAATGAGAGTAGCCCCGACTCGGCCGGTAGCGCCGGCGATGGCGATGCGAGGCGACAAATTGCGACTGGAAGACTGGGACACGACGGACTCCTTCAAGTTGGAACGATCGGTACACGAATACTGGAATGATCGTTCCAACTTGTCAAGGAAAATGTGTTTTCTGTCGCGATGCGCTGCCTTATTGGCGGGTTAGTC
>NZ_JALQDC010000038.1:0-15638 GCF_023631445.1 Caballeronia sp. GAWG1-5s-s
GACGACAGCGCCTTGCGCCGCACCACCACGCTCCACAGGATCAGCCGTTCGAGCTCGCGCGTGTACGCGCGCAAGGTCGTCGGTCGGTCGCGATAACGGTGAAGGTACGCATGCACCGCCGCGAGGTCGTGTTCGGCGCGGATGAACGCAAAGCTCGTCGCTCGGTTGAAGCCTGCAGCGCCGGATAACTCTACCGGGACCGCAAGGTGCTCAAACGGCGCGAGCCGCGGTTCGCTGGGATCGCCGCCGACCACGATGACGCGGTCGCCCCCTTCCCTTCACTCGTGCGTGTTGGCACCAGCGACGCCGTGTCGACGTCGGCGGCGACCTTCACGCCAAGCGTCGCTTCATGCCGCCGCAGCCACGCGACGATCGCCCGCGCACGCAACGCGCCGATGCGCGGCACCGAGCGCCACCAGCCGTAGAACGCAATAAAAACTGTCAATCCAAAATCGCGGTGCCGGCGGAATCGATGGGTGCGAATTGACGACTTCCTTCCTTTCCGAACGAAATAAAGTCGTCAATTTGCATAAGTCCGCATTAAGTTTGTCAATTCGCGTCTTAGGCATCGACTTTTCTTCATAGGCCGCCGATTCTATGACATAATTCGTTGTCAGAAGATCGGGCCGGACCGTCCCCGCAGCGCTCATCGGCCGGCGAACCGAGGCGCGGCGCAGGTCGTAAGCAAAGCGGCCGGCAATTGGTTCGAGCGCTCGCGCGGCGTCGGACGATGTTTGCACCTCAATGTGATGCAGATGGAGCGTCGCCGCCGCCGTCAACATGATGAAAAAAGCGACGAAGTTGGACACCCCCATACCGACCCATGTATCGAAGCGGATTCTGCGCAATTGCGCGGGTGCCTGTTGCGGCACGCGAAGCAGCGGAGCCTGCCCCGGCGCGGATCGCATCTCTTCCACTTCCTTCGAGGCCTGCCAGAAGAACAGATACGGACTGATCGTCGTGCCGAGCACTGCGACGACCGTCGTCAGGTAGTCCGGCTTCAGCGACATCTTCGGCAGGACGATAGCGTGAGCAACATCGCCCCAGTGGATCGGCACAATGAACGCTACTGCGACGTATGCGAGCAGCGATAGGGCTGTCCACTTCAGAATGCTCGCGTACCTGTCATAGGGCACGAAGATCTGAAGGACGACTGAGAACGCCCCAAGAACGACGACATAGAGGTGCTGCGGACCGGGCAGCAGTAATCCGACTGCGGCGCCCATCGCCGACAGGTCGGCGGCGATGTTGATGACGTTGGCCACAATGAGCAGGCCAACCGCGCAGTAAAGTAGCGATGCCGGATAGTGCGCGCGTACGTTCGATGCAAGCCCCTTCCCGGTTACGCGGCCGATCTGCGCGCTGACCAGTTGGATCGCGGTCATCAAGGGATAGGTCAGCAGAACCACCCACAGAAGATTAAACCCGAACTGCGCGCCGGCCTGCGAATAAGTGCCGATCGAAGCCGCCATTAACGGTCGGTAGGCGACAGAACTGGTCGACCGCCGTAGCGGCTCTACGCAATGCCGACCCAGAGTATGTCGATCTCCGCTGGTGCCGAGCCCCGGGGCACCGCGCGAAGCAGGCAACAAACCGGTGTACAGTAGCGACACCTCGACGACATTCGGAGAAGGCTAGCCAGAATCGGACTTCCCGGCGGCCTAGGTCTCATCCATGCTTGAGCGAACATCCGAGGTCGGCGCGACAGTGCACCCCGAGGACGAACCTTCGCCCAGGAAGCGCAATTTCGGCGTCACGCAACGGGCGCTCAGGCTGGCTTTGCTCATCGCAGTGGTAATTCCCCTCGCCTGCCTCTGCGGATATGGCTATTACGACTACCAGCAACGATTCCATGACGCACAGGCCGTGACCGACCGTCTGGCGCGGGTCGCGCAGGAGCAGGCAGCGAAAGTCCTGGATCTGAACCAGGAATTGGTCGTGCGCTTGCTTGCAGCACTCGGAGACCGCAGCGCGCCGGAGCTTCGGATGAGCGAGGCCGGCTTGCATGCGCAAATTGCTGCGATTGCTGACAAATATCCACAGATACAGTCGATCGCGGTGTTCGGACCGGACGGCAAGATGGTCTTATCAAGTGGATCCTTTCCAGCGGCTCCGGTATCAATCGCGACGCGGGACGACTTCGAAGGCGCCCGAAGTCGCCACGGGGGAATTTACGTCTCGGGTCCGCTCTACATGATTGTGAGCGGAGACGCGGTGTTCTCCACCAGCATTGCTCGCTTCGCCGACGATGGAAGCTTCCTGGGCGTGCTGACCGTGGCCCTGCGGCGAAGCTATTTCGACGAGTACTACAGAGAACTTACGTCAGGTGACAGCGCGCTCGTGGTTGGCCTGCAGCGCGACGGTGGGCAGATTTTGGTACGGTACCCTCCGGTGGCGGCATCCGAACTTGGCCGCGTCTCCGGGGTTGTCCGTCGAGCGTTCGAGCAGACCTTGAACACCGACCTCCGAAATGGGACCATGCGCACAGTTTCGGCCGTTGACGGAGTGGAGCGCATATATGCGTTTCGCCGCATCGAGCAATACCCCGTATTGGCGGTAAGCGGCTATTCGATCGCCGCCATCTACGCAACCTGGTCGCGCAGCTTTGCGGTGCTTTGCGCTGCATTGCTGCTTCCCTGCATTGCGGTCTGGCTGTTACTCCTCTTCTCGCTGCGCTTGCTTTGGGCAGAGCAGCTTGCATCGGAACGTTGGCGTGACGAACTTGAAGCTCGCACATTGGCGCAGCAGGAGGCAAGGCAAGCGCAGCGAATGAGCGCGCTGGGGAACCTCGTCGCCAGTGTCGCGCATGACTTCAACAATCTGCTAATGGTCGTTGCCTCCAACGTCGAGATCGCGCGGCATAAGGGTTACAACAATCTGCACAATGAGATGCAGACGGTCGCGAAGGCCACGGCCAACGCTGAGGCGCTCACTCGGCGGCTGCTGAGCATCACGAGGAAACAGCCGCTGCACAACGAAGTCATCGACTTCCCAACCTGGCTCGCGGCAGCTCAGCGCCTTATCCGAACCGCACTGGGCAGCGACATTGCATTCGACGTGGACGTTGCCCCTGATGTCTGGAAAGCGTTGGCTGATCCGTCGCAGCTCGAAATAGCGATCATCAATATTGCTGTGAACGCGCGAGATGCGATGCCTGACGGAGGCCGATTCCTCTTGCGGTGCCGTAACTCAAAGGCCGAAACCCACGTCGGCGGTCGCCATCCGGGCGAGTTTGTGGTGCTGTCTCTCACTGATACCGGCTTGGGCATGACCGAAGAGACGCTGCGCCATGCCTTTGAACCTCTTTTCACGACGAAAGCGGTCGGCAAGGGGACGGGACTCGGCCTTCCACAAGTGCTCGCCATGTGCCAAGACGCCGGCGGAACAGCGTTCATAGAAAGCGAACTTGGGGTTGGCACGACCGTCAGCCTGTACTTGCCGCGGTACGTTGGGCCCGATTTGACGGCTGACACGTCGCCCGCCGAGACAACGGGGAGGCCGCTATCCGACGCGACTGAGGTTCTTCTCGTCGAAGACAACGAGGAAGTGGCAGCGGGCCTTGCCGCCGTTCTCGACGTTTTCGGATGCAAAGTACATCACGAGTTGACCGCTGACGACGCCCTTCGATACCTGAATGCAGGACACCGGTTCGACGTCGTTCTCACGGATGTCCACATGCCAGGGCGCCTGAACGGCATTGACCTCGCTGAGCAAGTGTTGCACCGTTGGCCGACGCAGAAAGTCGCCTTGATGACCGGCTATGCTGAGGAACTGGACAGAGCGAAGCGCTTGGGTATTCGAGTGATGGCCAAGCCCTTCAACATGGTTCAACTGGCCAGTGTCCTTGCGAAGGAATGACGGGACATGCGCAGCCGCTCAAAAAAGGGCGTTCCCGGAACGAAACGCGCCACCTGTACGTTGGTCGTACAGAGCAACTCGGGAACCGGGTGTCCCGATGCACGGAGAGAACGGAGACCGCAGCTGTAGCAGACCGCTGAGCGTCGAGCAGCGGCCATTCGAAGGGCAGGCTAACGGCACCTACGGAAGTCCGCAATTGGCCGATCGGGTGAGTTCGCCACCAGCCGTTTACCGGCGTTCCGGCTGGATGGACATCGATCCCGCCGAGTGGCTCGTTTGGAGGAAGCTGTCTGACCGGGTTGGGCCGGGTCCATCCGGCCAACGTCGGGCGCGAGCCGGCGCTTTCAGTACGGGTTGCAAACATATGCTCACTGTTGACGTACGAAACCTCTCTCGTAGGGCGTGGATTTGCCTATCCTGGTGGGTCGAACCGAACAGCGCATCGTCGGTCGAGCAGTCACAGCCATCACTGCACAAACGTCCTGACGAGTTCAAGCATCTGCCCGAGGGCGACGCCTTTCTGCAAATAGCCGTCGAACTCGCTATCTCTCAATTGCCGGCGCACCTCGGCTTCATCCAAAGCCGTAAAGGCGATGATCGCAATGCCGGCGGTCCGGGGATCGCGTCGCAGTGAGCGGGAGGCTTCAATGCCGTTGCACTCGGGCATTGACACATCCATCAGGATAACGTGTGGCGTCCAAATCGTCGCGGCCTCGATTGCCTGCCGGCCGCCAAAGGCCGTGCGGCTGTCCATGCCTTCCAGCGACAGGTAAGCGGCCAAAGCCAGCGCCCCGTTTTCGTTGTCATCGACGACCAAAACGCGCAGGCGCGTTCCAGTGGCCGGAACGCGACGGCCGGTCCATGGAAGGGAAGAGCGGTGGGAGGAGCGAAAAGGCAACATAGTAAAGTCTGATTATGTAGGCGGTGCATTAGGTGTGCCCGTCCGTTGTTTGCACGGCAGGAGGCCGTGAGTGGTCTGTGCGGGATTATGGCCCGTCCTAAGGTGGGAGTACATCGTCGCTTTACTTTGATGGATAAGTGATCTTCGCCTGCCGGGGTAAACGCCGAGAAGTGCGCAAAAACTGCTAGGAGGAAGATGCTGAGAAAGGAGTGAAATATCCAGTTCGTTAACCGGCCCTCGGGAGGGCTTGCAATATGGCCACGACCAAGCGTAGTGCGAACCGGCCGGCAGTGGAAGCGCTGAGGTGAACAGCGAAGATCTGTGCGTTCACAGCCTCTCGGTCTCAGCGATTCCCGCCATCAATAGAGGGCTCAACGCAACGCTGGCGAAGTTCGCGCACCGGCCGTTGGAGGAAGCATATCCGTATCTGATTATCGATGCTCGCTGGGAAAAGGTGCATGACTTGGGCGTGATTCGTTCAAAGCCGGTGCTGATTGCTGTTGAGATCACCTGGGAATGCCACCGACAGCCAAGGTGCACTAACGTCGTGCAATCAGAATTCTTTGCTCGTTACGCTTTTGTCTAAGTGTACATATTGCCGCGGGTGTTCTAGTATTAGGGAAACAATAAAACTTGAGAGAAGCAGCCATGGAAGCTGAGTTTGACGTCCTCTACAAGGGATGCATACTGTCACCCGTCGCTATTGATGACGGCGACTTCTATACAGCGATGGTCGTGGTGGCTACACCCGATGGCGACAGGCACGCGAGCGGTATGCTCGGGCAGTTCCCATCCGCGATGTCGGCTAGGCAGTTCGCGCTTGCCTACGGAATGGCGGAGCTCGATCACCGCGAATTGCCCGTTCCTGACTGGCCGATGCAGATGCAGGGGCGCCGCGTCGCGCACCGCGTCCGGGTTTAGTGGCCGAAACGCTGGACTGCGCACGCAGTCCTTGGCGCTGTCAGGCAAGACGATTGGGACCGAAATATAGCTCTCCATCGCTAACGATCGGCGTTCTGCCATCCTGCCGAGTCATCGACGCGATCGCTTGGACCATTCTCGACAAAATCGTCCTCGAAGCTCTGTCCGACCAAGCGATCGTAGCCCGCCGCGTCGCTGCTTACGATGGCTCGGAACATCTGAATCAACGCGTTGCCATCTTGTAGATGCGCGACCACGACACGTGCGGTACGCAGCGAAACAGATTCGCGGACGGGCGGCGCTGCACTTCCGTCGTGCAGTTCGAAAGCGAAACGGTGAACCTCTTCATGCCCATCCGGCAGCTGAGTATGGCCCCAAATTGTTGCTTTCATATTGTTCGGTGGCGGACTATTCGTACGCTTGACGAGCAATAAGGGTGCCATTGCTCGCAACCGGACCTTCCGCTGCATTAAACCCGACGCGCGGGCGTCTAGTGCTTTGAGCGCGGCGCGGCCACTTTAGTCCGGTAAGGGAACACAGTCTGCAGCAAAACGACACTCATAGTGTCGCTTTGGCGCCTCCAGGGGCGGCATTTAAAGAGTCGCGTGGGCCTTCCTGACACAGCGTGGCGGTGAGGATCGAGGCATTTACGAAAGCTCCCCGGCCGTGGCGCTTCCGCGTCAGACTCGATGCACAGTGCCGTACTCGACGACACCGACTACCGCTCGGCTCGCGGATTCGATCGTGGCCTGATTGGGCCTGCGAGCGGCAAGCCGATCCGCGAACGCAACGTTGTGTGCGCTCTTGGCGCGCCAAAGGCACGCTAACCAACAACCAAGTCCGGCGTTCAGTGTTGCCGCTCGCATGCTGGAGGGTCGCGCAATGATCCACTTTCTGGAGGAGTGCAGAACGTACCTAAGCTGACATTCCTTGAAAAGGACGCGCCGTCCATTTTTCGTGGGCAAAAAATGCGCATGCAACCTGAATGGGATCAGTTTTCACGAAAATCCAGATGTTTAAAATATAGGCTCTCTCGGGCGTGGTTCCACGCCTTCTACCGCATGCACCCCTCGTATGCGGTTTTTTTTTGTTCTTCATGCCACGCAGCCTTTGAGGCACCGCTCGTCGGGACGCAGTGTTCCGTACGTAGATTCCATTCCGACTCCCTAAATTGCGCGCACGCCGCAGGGCGGCGAAAGAGCCGTGCGTGCCATCGGGGGGCGCATTTGCTACGGCAATCGAACCGGTTTGAGACCCCCTTCGACTGAGGTAACACCGGTGAAGCTTAGCAACGGTGCTCTGCGACGCTCCGATCGTCGAGATTACCGGCTTATTGGCAGGCTATAACGGTTGCCGCGTCCACTCCGCCGTCAAAGCACGAATGTCCGGACGCAAATGCTGGAACAAATCTCAAACGTTGAATCACCCCGATCTTTTCACAGTCGGGCGCCCTCGCTTGGCATTGCGTTTGACCACTCCTATGAAGTAAAACCGTTACGTAAGCGTAAAAGGTGACGCGATGTATAAAGCAGGTGCTTACTTTGTTGAGTGCGTTCCTTCGAAAGACGAAGCACGCGGCTGGAGATGCACCGTTCGTTTCTCCCGAATCAGTGACGTCGGGCGGGGAGGCATCGTGCCCAAGGTGGCGTTTGTTTGTCCCCGCCTGGCGGGAACAAGCCTCGCCGCGGAGTATGAAGCCGTCTTGTGGGCGCGCAAATATGTCGAAACTAACCACGATGATCTTGAGCGGTCGCTCGCTTCCCGCTAGGAACACATTGCTTCCAACGGCGCGAACATTCCCGAACATTCGGATCGGCGAATGCGGCTCGACATCGGCTGCCCGCGAACACCTCATAGGGCCAAGTAGGGTTGTGCGTAACGCACTGCGCGACGTGTTTGCGTCGTCAGCATGCCTGATCATTGCGGCACCCTAATTGGCTGCCTTGGGCTCTGTCACAACGCCGGCTAAACAGGCATCGAGATATGGATTTTGTGCATACACCACGCCTCACTGAATCGACACATCTGCTTTTTTTGACGGTTGATGCGGACGGTGCCGTGTCGCATGCAAATGAAGCCGCCCGGCGGTATTTCGGCACATGCTTGGAAAATGCCGGCGTCCCCTGGCGGCGACTCATCGCGCCGCTCGATGTGGCAACAGTCGAATGTAAGGTCTTAGCCCTAGGCTCGGTTTGCCGTGAGGAAAGTGTGTACGCGAGGTTACTCGGTACTGACGGCCAACTAAGGTGGCACCGGTTGTACCTTCAGCGAACCGAGGAACTTGCTTCTAGCCTGCTGGAGTTTCAAATAATCGGTATTAACGTCGACGAATGCAAGCGTGGGTGGGACCTTCATGCAGAGAGCGAGGCGCGCCTCCTATCCGCTTTTGAAGCGGCGGACCTAGGTGCATGGGAATGGGACCTTGCGGCAGGCAACGCTCGGATAACGCCTGTTCTTGCCCGGCTTTACGGCATCGACGCCAACGTGACAGAGGTGCCACTCAAGTTGCTCTGGGGGAAGGTAGCCGAGGAGGATCGCGAGCGATTCTTGACGTCAATTGCTGCTGCCCTCGATCGAGGCGGTTCGTTTGAGATAGAGTTCCCCATCTCAACGGACTCCGCGGCGATACGGTGGCTACGCTTGAAGGCTCACGTGCTGCGGCAATCTTCGGGCGGCTTTCCCCGGGTGTTCGGCGTCACGTTTGATGTGTCAGAGATTCGCGCTGCGGCAGCGACCCTTCGCCTAAGCGAACGACGCTATCGAGAGCTTGCCCGTTCATCCGGCGCGCTCGTTTGGTCGGCAAACTGTCACGGAGAAATGCAGCCAATCGACGGAGAATGGCAGGCGTTCACAGGTTTGACCAGCGAACAACTTGTCGGGCATCAATGGATGTCGCTTGTGCATCCGGATGACAGAGACAACTTGAACGAGAAGTGGACGCAGGCGCGGCGCGAATTGGGCCCGCGCGAGGCATGCTTCCGGATGCGAAGGGCCGACGGCAAGTACCGAATGATGCTCGCGCGAGCCGTACCATTGTGCGACGAACGCGGGGCGCTGTACGAATGGTTTGGGACGACCATGGACGTGACCGAGCAACGGCATGCTCAGGCGGTTAGTGAAGCACGTAACCTGCGGCTCGCCGTGGCGATGAAAGCAGCAAGCATCATTATCGTCACGCTCGATCTCGGCAGTTACGTCTTCTCGATTGAAGGCGCGAGTGCACCTTTGCAAGTCAGTTCGACGTCAGTGACCAAGCTTCCTTACGACCAGGCGATGGCCCGGGTTCACGTGGACGACCGGCCTATCCTCGAACGCGGTATTCGGCGGCTAAGCGCGAATAGAGAGGACGCCGTTCATTTCGAAGTACGCGTCGGGCTTTCCGGCGCCGAGCATTGGATGAACGGGAGTGCAGTGCTGCAACGCGGCCAAGACGGCCGCGCTGACCTTATTGTTGCTAGCCTTTCGGATGTCAGCGAACGCAAGCGGATGGAGATCGCGTTACGAGACGCCGACAAGCGAAAAGACGAGTTCCTGGCAATGCTGGCGCATGAGCTGAGAAATCCACTCGCGCCGCTCAGAACGGTGGTGAGCTTGCTACGCCGGGGCGCAACGGTAGGAAACCCTGAGTCACTCATTGCCTCGATGGAGCGTCAAATCTCCCACATGACACGGCTCGTCGACGACTTGCTTGAAGTCTCAAGGATCACCCAGGGCCGCATCGTCCTGAAACGGGAACCTCTTCTGATAGGCGGGGTTATCTACGGCGCTGCCGAGTCAGTGGCCCAACAAGTCGAGGAGAGCAAACAAACGCTTACGATTGACGTTCCGCGGGAAACCGTTTGGGTATGCGGGGACACGACGCGAATGGCGCAGATTGTCGTCAACGTCCTGCACAACGCCTGCAAGTACACGCCCGCTGGCGGCGACATCCGCGTTCGCGTTTCGTCGGACGCAGCGCGAGTCAATGTTGTCGTCGAGGACACCGGTGCGGGTATTGCTGCAGATTTGCTTCCTCGGATTTTTGATCTGTTTTCTCAGGGCGAGCGCACGCTTGATCGCGCGAAAGGCGGCCTAGGCATCGGATTATCTCTCGTGCGCAAGTTGGTCCAAATGCACGACGGGTCGATACATATTCAAAGTCCCGGACCGGGGCTTGGAACAACGGTTACCCTGTCGTTTCCGCGCCTGAATCGACAAGAGGAAGTTTCCGAGGTCGGCAACCAAACGGCGCCCTTGCGGTCACCACGGAATACGCTTCGCATTTTGGTTGTCGACGACAATCGCGATGCTGCGGACTCGCTGGCTCTGGTTTGCCAGTCGGAAGGGCATGAGACGCACACGTGCTACGGCTCCCACGATGCCCTGGCAGCGGCCTCGTCGTTTCAGCCTGACGTCGCCTTGCTGGATATCGGCTTGCCGGAAATGGATGGATACCAACTGGCAGTTCACTTACGTTCCAAGGGACAGAAGTCCCCTGTCCTCATTGCCATTACCGGCTACGGGCAGGCGGAAGACCGACTAAAGGCGCAAGCGGCTGGCTTCGACCATCACTTCGTCAAACCGGTGGATATCAACGCACTCCTCGACCTTCTCGCGAGCTGTGACGTCACCGCCGAATTGTCGCGGCACTGACGACAGTCGGTCAGGTCGCTCCATCTATCGCGCATCGGCTCGCGCGAGCAGCAATCTGCCGTGAACGCTTGATGGTGATGCGTCGACGACTATCCGGAGGTGCCGTTCCACGCCTCTGCCGGACAGGCGACGAGTGGAGGCGTTCCGGATAGAAGTGTCCCCCAGCGCATCCAACTTAAATACTTAAATCGAAGATGATCTAAGGCGTTGACTGGGTGAGACGTCATGGGGTTGCCACGCAGCTTTTCGCCACTCGACCGTACCCAGCCCGGACTGCCTTTGAAGAGAGGCCGTGCGGCCACCCAGACGCATGACTACAAACGTCATGGCACCACGACCCTGTTCGCAGCGCTCAATACTCTCGATGGTTCTGTCATCGCCCGCTGCGATCAGCGCCACCGTCACACCGAATGGCTCGCCTTCCTGCGCCAGATCGAGCGCGAGACTCCCAAGGGCAAGGAGTTGCATCTGATCTGCGATAACTATGCCACCCACAAGCACCCGAAGGTCAAGGAGTGGCTCGCGAAACATCCTCGCTTTACAGTGCATTTCACACCAACCTCAGCATCGTGGCTGAATATGGTAGAGCGCTTCTTTCGCGATATCACGACCGAACGTTTGCGCCGTGGCGTGTTCCGCTGCGTGCCGGATCTGATCGTGGCTATCAAGGACTACATCGCCGTGCATAACCAGGATCCCAAACCATTCGTGTGGACTGCTAAGGCCAATGACATCTTGCAGAAAGTCATTCGCGCCAATCGCCGCCTTGGTTCCAAGAAAAGCGAAGCACTACACTGATATGTATGGACCCTGTCAAGTACCAAATGCGGTTCTCCGAAGCTTGACGCGACGTCGGATTCCTATCCTATGCATTGGTCACGAGCGCGGCACTTGCGTGCTCACGACCAATGCCAAGCCGTCTTCTTCGACGGCCGTCAACAACAGGATGCTTGGGCCAGGACGAGGCGGTTATCCGACGGTTGATCATTCTGATATGCGCGGGTTGGTTACCGCATGACAAACGAAACGTCGGGGAGCTGCCTCAATCTAGGTGCGAGGGTTGTGCTGTTTCCAGTTGCCTCCTAGTGCAAGAGCGAGGGTTCTCCCACCGTTGCCTGGTCCTGGCCCAAACATCCTGTTACCGGCTCGACCGTTCATGCGCGGCTAGGCTCGCCTGAGGGGAACAACATGTTGCCCGATAGCCCAGATAAAGCCAACGAGTTCTCGCGCAATGGCGGTACAGACTTGGTTCTTGAGCTTGCCGCGTGCCATCAAGTTTCGAAACCGCTGACACAACCGCTTTTGCGCCGACCAGGCGATCTCTTGGATCTCGGGAGCCGTACGCTCTGCGCGCCGCTGCAGGATCGCGGTCTTTCGTGCAGCATGGCGATACGTCCACGCTGCTTCGACGAGTACCCGCCGGACATGGCTGTTGCCGGCTTGGTGATGGCACCGCGGCGCTCGCGCTTGCCGCTGGAGTGTTCGCTGGGCACCAGGCCCAGATAGGCCATCAGTTCGGGCGGGCCGGCAAACCGTGCGAGATCACCGAGTTCCGCGACCACCGTTACAGCCGCAAGCAGACTGACGCCACGTAGCGCCATCAACGCCTCGATCGCCGGCCAAACCGGGCTGGCGTGCGCAGCCGTCTCGACTTCGCGGTCGAGGCTGACCACGCGCTTGCCACAGGCCTGCACCGTGTCGATATATTCCTGCAGCACGATCTGTTGCTCCGGCCGGGCGAACTTGATGCCTTCCAGCCAGCGCCAGTGCGCTTGCGTCCATCTGGAGCGGCCCGTGTAGCGATGGCCACGGCGCGACAGAAACGACAACAGCCGTTGCTTGGCTTGGCGTTGCAGATGCTTCATGTCCTCACGCGCACGGGTCAGATCGCGCAGCGCCTCCTGCGCCTCATCCGGAATCCACACAGGGCTCAACTCGCCGGCGCGATGCAGGCGCGCCAGGCTTAGGGCATCGCGCCGGTCGGTCTTCACCCGCTCGCCCGGCTTCTTCGGAATCAGCGACGGGGCCACGACCTGGCAGTCCTGCTTGAGCTCCCGCAGCTGTCGGCAAATTGTATAGCCGCAAGGGCCGGCTTCGTAGCAGAACGCCAGCCGCCTCGTGCCGCGTTTGAGCTGCGTCATGAGCTTCGCGATGGCCTCGGGCGTGTTCGCGATTTCGCCCATATACCGCACCTCGCCGGCCGTGTCGGCGAGCGCCACGGCAATCGTTTCCTGATGTACATCCAGGCCTACGTACTTGCTAAACTTGTTCAAGACCTGCCCCCTCAATGGCGGCTCTGAGCCGCGGAGTAACCGACCTCAAGCTTAATCCGCGTACCTTGAGGTGCGGCAGGTCCATACATGATGTCTAGCACCGAAACGCTGCGGCGGCTCGGCAAAGGGCACCATCTCGGACACGACGACTACCAAGAATTTCTTGCTTTCGTGGGCGACCGGTTCAGCGCATTCCTCAACGATCAGCAAATCGGGGAGCTGATGCTTGCGTGGCAACACCTGGAACGCGAGAGCAAGGCCGCCGAAAACATACAGGCCAGCGAAGCCGAACTAGCGGCGGGCGACGACGCCGACGAACTCATGAGGCGCCTAGTGCTGGCCGCCGCCGAATATCTTCGTTCCCGCTAATGCCCCGGCAAAGCCCCGGTTCGCGCGCAGCGGTAGATAACCGAGCGGACCGGCGGCAATCCTGCGGCCGGCCTCCGTTCGACACTTGACTTCATGGGCCGGGCGATAGCCTTGAGACAAGTCCGAGCAGCCGCTCGGCTCAAACTCGGGGAGTCGGCAGCATGGCCTTCAGCATCGATGCGTCAAGCATTGTTTTCATAGGAACCCGCCGCGGCGTCGACGCGACCGCCTTCATCGTTTCCGACGATCAGAAGCGCGTGGGCAAGATCCACGATGTGGCGTAAAAAATCGTTGCGGACGTAACGTTCGCTTGCGCGAGTGCGCGGTCCGCGTTCGTTGCCGAGACAAGACGCCTGCACCCCGGGCTTCTTGGGCACGGACCACGGTGATGAGGTTTTCATCTCTGAATACGCCCGCATCCTCCTTGCCGAGGCTGAGCGACGATTGCTATCTGGACTCGGGACCTAACGTGGGCATGGAAGGCGTATGTGAGCCATTCCGGAACGGCCAGCCGCGACCGCGCGGCGATCAGTCATCGTTCATAGGACGATGCGAGATCTCGTCGTCAACCAACCCCAGCGCCCAGCGCAAGTCACGCACGAAGTCGCGGCAGACAGCGATCCACTCCTCACTGTCCGGCTGGCAATCACGCGGATTTTATCTGCCACGAGCCCGCCGGATGACCTCGATGCTGCGGCTCAACGCGCGTGCGTCGTTCCCTAACGAGTCATCGTCGAAAGCCCAATGTTCGTCTACTGTGTCCATAATTCGTTGTCGCGTGCCGCGGCGGTTCTTGCGGGCGACGGCCAGCGTGTCACATGAAGACAGCGCCGAAGACCGACGGGCCGCGGTCTGCCGCGACATCGGTTTTCGGTAGCGGTGCGATCTGAGCGAGCTTGTCGGCCAGCGCAGCCTCGGAGAACGGTTTCACTACATAGCCGCTAGCACCGGCGTGAATAGCCGCAAGAACGTTTTCGCGCTTCTTCTCGGCGGTCACCATTAGCACTGGGACGTCAGCGTGTCCCTCGGACTTGCGGATTTCCTGCAGCAGAGTCAGCCCGTCCATGTTGGGCATGTTCCAGTCGGTTACCACCACGTCGAATTTCTGGGTGCGTAATTTCTCGAGCGCTGAAACACCGCTATCTGCTTCATCGATGATTAGATAACCAATCGCCCTCAGCATCTTCCGGATAAGACCGCGCATGGTGGCCATGTCATCGACGACCAACAAGCGCGTTTGTGCATTTACCATCGGTGAATCCTTCTGTACGTCACTGCAAAAGCGAACGTCGTTTCGAGTGGCTACCGGCGCGTCTGCCTTGCCACGCACGGCACATCAAGCGCGGGGCGTTGCGCTCGCTCTTGCACACGACCGCCCTAACCCGGATCTGGTCAGCCCCGGCTTGCCGGCGACTGCAAGTATTGAGCGACCACCCACTGCAGCGGCCGTTCGTCGAAATGGCGCTGCTCGCCGAAAAGCAAAATTGCGTCGAGCTGCTGCCCAGTGCAGCGGAAAATTTCACGGCGCACGATATGGCCGCTTTCGTTGTCTATCATTATCCGATTCGTCTATGTTGCGTTGGGGTTCCCGCTCGCTTCACCTATCGGCCGTCTGACGACCGGCATCGTCAAGCGCGAGTTCGATCGCATGCTACCGGGGACGCGTCAGGCGAATGCATTCGCCTAGGAGAACTAGGTGCGACTACGAGACGGCGCGATCGGGTGTCGCGTCTTGCCACATGCTAATGACGCCGCCCTTAGTGCAGTGCTCCACGCGTCAGCGCGATCTCTCGCGTTACCTCGTGCGGTGGATCTTCCCTTAAGTCGTCGACGGCATCGACAGATGCCTCATAGAGTTCGGCCAGTTCAGGGAACTCGTCCTGCAAGCGCTCCATGCCGCGTTCACGCTCATCGATTAGCGCGGAGACGTTAGCGGGTTGGAGCGCTGCGCGTAGTTCATCGGCCGGAAAGCCGAAATACTTCTCGGCAGCATCAATTGCATGCTCAAGGGCGAATTCAACCGTGCCGTGACGACCGCGAAGGCCGGGCGCCGAGTAACCCAATAGCAGTGTGTCGCCGCGAGTTTCCGTCGCAAGCAACGCTGAGATATCCTCTTTCACCGATCGAGGATCGGCCACCACCTTGCTGAACATGCGACGCGCCTCTGCCTCCGGGACGTCTCTGCTCATTAGCTCAATGCAGCCGCCGTACACGTCGATCTGTAACTGAACATAGATTGTCGTTTCTTCGCCTATCGTCATTGCTCGTGAGGCCCCGCTATTTTTTTGATCCGTTGCAGGCTGATGCGCCCGCCTTCGCTTGATAACGGCTCGGCGGCCAAGATGTTTAGTGGCACGCGCCACTGCATATGGGTGCTCTGAGTAACGAGGCGCAGGTTGCTTAGCGGTACGCAGACACCCCAACCTCAGAAGGTCGACCACTCACCGTCAGCCGCCGCGCTGGCTAACACGGGAGCAGAGGCCGCTGGCTTTACCGGGCGGGCGGTCGCCGACGTTCGTTTTGCTGGCGACGGTCGAGTCGTCTGGCCCTTGTAACTGGTCTTCGTTGGGACGATGGGAGTCTGCACCGTACGGAACACGGCAACGGGGCAATGTCCCGGGCGTAGTTGAAGGTTGAAGGCGGCGGTTCCCCGTTGGAAATCCGAGAGAATCGGGTTTCGACGA
>NZ_JALQDC010000039.1:0-42423 GCF_023631445.1 Caballeronia sp. GAWG1-5s-s
GCCCTTCGCACGCTGATGATGCATCTCCTCGAACGATTCGATGTGCCGCGCGAGATTCATCGACATGAATGCGCCCAGCTGCACGAAGCCGGGATAGACGCGCCGCATCGCGCCCGCGAAGCCGAACGGCATCATGCTGATGAGATTGCGCTCGAACCAGTCGATCGGCTTGCTTTTCGCGAGCTCGTTCACACGCGTCGGATTCACGCGCGTATCGATGGGACCGGCCATCAGCGTCATGCTCGCCGGCTCGGCGGGATTCCGGTCCTCGGCCATCAGCGCGACGGCCGAGAGCGCCGCGACCGTCGGCTGGCACACGGCGAGTAGATGCGCGCCCGGCCCGATCGTTCCGATGAAATTGATGATGTGCTGCACGTATTCGTCGAAGCCGAAGCGGCCATGCATCAGCGAAACATCGCGCGGATTGCGCCAGTCGGTGATGTAGACGTCGTGATCGGCGAGCATCGTCTGCACGGTGCCGCGCAGGAGCGTCGCGAAGTGGCCGGACATCGGCGCGATGACGAGTACGCGCGGCTGAGCGACGGACGCATCGTCCTTGCGGAAATGAAGCAGACCGCAGAATGGCGTCGATGCCGCGACGTCCTCCACGATGCGCATCGTTCTTCCTTCGACTTTCACCGGCGCGATATCGAAAGGCGGACGCGCGTGCGTGAGCCCGGCGAGCGCGATCTGTTCGCAGAACGCGCCAAGACCGCGGCCTTGCGGCGTCTCGCCCATCTCTCGCCAGCCGCGCAGCGCGCCTCCGACCAGCTCGGCGGCATGGCGCATCGGCAGCATCGCGTCGGACCAGAGCTGATAGCCCGCGTAGGTGTACGGATTCATGGCCGCAAAGGAAGGCAATAGCCATGCCATTCGATGTCCCGGCGACACGCCCGCGGTCATGCGATTGGCATAGGCTTTGCACCGATGCCATCTACGAGCGCGTTTTGCCGCGCTTCGGTGCGTAAGAGCACCGCGCTCGATCCGTCTTGGTGCACGACGCGCGAGGAAGACTTATGGCGAACGCCACGCTCACCATCAGCAGCAAAAACTATTCGTCGTGGTCGCTGCGCGGCTGGCTGCTGACGAAGTTCAGCGGACTGCCATTCGAGGAAGTCGTGATGCCCGCCGACGATCCCGGCGCGCGCGCCGAACTGCTTCTGCTGTCGCCGTCGATTCTCGTGCCGCGTCTCTTTCACGACGGCATCAAGGTCTGGGACACGCTCGCCATCGCGGAATATCTGAACGAAGTCTGCCCCGATGCCGGTCTCTTGCCGAAGGAACGCGCCGAGCGCGCGCACTGCCGAGCGATCTGCGGCGAAATGCATTCTGGCTTTGCCGCATTGCGCTCCGCCCTGCCGATGAACCTGAAAGCGCACTTTCCCGGCTTCAAGGTATGGGCGCGCGCGCAGACCGACATCGAACGGATCGTGACGATCTGGCATGAATGCCTCGCCCAGTATGGCGGACCGTATCTGTTCGGCGAACGAACGTGCGCGGACGCGATGTTCGCGCCGGTCGTCACCCGCTTCGTCACCTACGACGTGAAACTCGACGCCGATATCGTCGGCTATGGCGCGCGCATTCTCGCGATGCCGGAGATGCGCCGCTGGATCGCCGATGCGCAACAGGAAGCCGAAGAAATCGACGAGCTGGATATCGAGTTCTAAAACGGCCGCGCGCGTCAGTAAATTTATACAGAAACCATCGAGTGCCACGACAGAACGTCGGGCTAAGTCTGGCAACGATCAAGTCCGACCACGCGACGGCGCAGAAGCTGCGCCAAGGCAGCCATCGCCTTGGCGAATTTTTTTGGTGATCGCTGTGCTCTGATGCTTCCGTCGTTCGATCTGGTCGCCGGCGACTTCACTTCAGCGCCGCGACTAGGTGACGAGCTCCTCGCCACCTCGCCAGGCCTATCTTCGCGCCAGGCGCGCGACAAGGGGAAAAAAACAGCGGTTGCGATCCTGCGCGCGTCCGTTTGACCACTTTGAATGATTTGCCTTCGAAATCAAATCGTCCGCCTGGAACTTCATCGAGTGTGCGGTCAGCGACTTGCTCCACGAGCGCCGCGTTCCGTTGAGTCGCAGTGTCAATATGCGTGACGGCCTGGTTGATCTGCTTTCGCCGAGCCGAGCGATTTCCGGTACTGGCCGGGACGTGGCCGCCGGCGAACGCATCAAACCGACCCGATCCAGGCGTTCGCCGCTCGGCGCGCCGAGCGTCTCTTAACCGAATCCTGCGACCAGTCGCCCACGATATCGTCCGACGCCGTGTGGTTTGAACACATAGCGTCGGCGGGCTTGACTCACCCCTCGGGAGTAGCTGGGTGTCAGCAATCCAGATAAGCATACAAGGCTGACCAATTGCCCGTGAGGACGCTGGCCTGCCGCGCATCTTGGAATCTTGCGCACCGGAAGGGGTCACTTCCCTCCATGCTTGCACCCGTTTCCTTAAGCGAGGCGCCCTGCTCCTCCGTGCGCGATGACAAGTCAGTGTTCTCCGAGGCAATTTGCTTGCTGGCATTCACGATCGCGTGAGCCAAATGCTTTAAAAGCCGCGAAAAAATGGCCTAGTATGGTTAGCGTCGCCGCGCCTGCCAGGGCGTCTTGATTCAATGGCCAGACCCTACGCGGCAGCGGGGGTGACTCTGCCCACGATGCCAGCCCGGGTAATGTCTCTTGTCGCTAGCAGTGAGGAGCGGAGGGAACGTTCGGTGGAAAAACGACTGGTGTTGCTTTTCCTGACCGCGAGCATGCTGTGCCTCTCTACACATGCGCTGTCGGATTCAAATCCTTTATTAGGGACATGGCGTCTAATCTCGTTTGTGCGCGAAGACATGGGAACGCGCGAGCGATACAACCAGCTGGGCGAACATCCTGAGGGCTATCTTAGCTATTTGCCGGACGGGCGGATGGTTGCATTTTTTGTTTCTGGCGATCAGCCGCGCCCGCGGGCGGAGCCCACCGACGAAGAGCGAGTGCAACTCCATAAATCGATGCTGGCCTACGGCGGTACGTACGACGTTTCTCCAGGTCAGGTCGTCCATCACATCGACATAGAATGGGATGGCAGACGTATTGGAACTAACCAATTGCGCTTCTTCACCGTCGATGGCGACACACTCACGATCAAGACGGAAGAGAACAAGAGTCCAGTGGACGGGCGCGAGGGCGTCGGCATTCTGATCTTCGAAAGGGTCAAATCCTCGCAGCCGCGATGAAACGAAATGTGGCTCTGCGAATCGGGCTTTACTCCGCGCGGGCAGGTGCCGTGCGAACACATCGAGCGGTGACGACCATGGCGCGACTACTATCGGTGAATGTCGGGCTTCCGCGCGACATCGAGTGGAAAGGCCGCACGGTGCATACCGGCATCTGGAAACAACCTGTGCGCGGCCGATGCCGCGTCGGACGGCTGAACCTCGATGGCGACGGCCAGGGCGATCTCGCGGGCCACGGCGGCGAGCAGCGCGCCGTTTTCGTCTACCAGATCGAATCGTCGCGCTACTGGCAGACGGAACTGAAACGCAACGACCTCGCCTGCGGACAGTTCGGCGAAAATTTCACGATCGAAGGACTGCCCGATTCCGATGTGTGCATCGGCGACCGCTATCGAATCGGCAGCGCGCTGTTCGAGGTGACGCAGCCCCGCGTGACCTGCTATCGCGTCGGCATCCGCATGAACGAACCGCGTATGCCCGCCCTGCTCACATCGAGCGGACGACCCGGCTTCTACTTGCGCGTCCTGCAGGAAGGCGACGTGGGCGCGGGCGACGAGATCGTGAAGGTCGGCGAAGCCGAAGAGCTCATGAGCGTCACGCAAGTTAATGCGCTGCTTTACTCGGCTCATCATCCACGCGATCAACTGGAGCGAGCGTTGCGGATCGAAGCGCTGTCGCCGGGTTGGCGGCGGTCTTTCGAGGCGCTTCTGAAGGACGGCGCGAAGGGCGGAAATCCCGGGCTCGCGGCGGCAGCGGCAGCGAATGCCGCCGCACCGGGTTTCGGGCCACTCAAGGTCTCCGCAGTCAAACCGGAGTCTGCCGACGTCCTCTCGCTCCGCTTCACAAGCGCGGATGGTAGGCCGCTGCGCCCCGCTCTGCCGGGGCAATACCTGGTGCTGCGTCTGCACGCAACGGCCGGCGGACCGCCGCTTTACCGCAGTTATTCGATTTCAGGCGGGCCTTCGCCGGAGAGCTACCGGATCAGCGTGAAGATCGAGCCGGATGGCGCAGCCGGGTCCTATCTCCAGCAACATGTGCACGTGGGCGATACGATCGACGTCAGCGCGCCGCGCGGCAGCTTCGTTCTGCAGCCGGGCGACGGACCCGTGGTGCTGCTCAGCGCGGGCATCGGCGCGACGCCGGTTCTTTCGATGCTGCATGCGCTGTCGGCGGCGCGCTCGACGCGGCCGGTCTTGTGGATGCACACCGCGCGCGATGGGAAGCATCATCCGTTCGCCGCCGAAGTTCGCGCTCTGGTGTCCACGCTCGCTCACGGACGCAGCCACGTCTGTTACAGCAAGCCCGCTGCGGGCGACCGCGAGGGCGTGGATTTCGACGCGACGGGGCGCCTGTCGCAAGCGGTTCTGAGCGAGGCCGGTATCACGCGCGACGCGGACATCTATCTCTGTGGACCGTTCCGCTTCATGGACGATATGAAAGGGGCGCTCGCTGGCATAGGTAGCCGTCCGCTACAACGGGCGCAGCAGAAAATTCGAAACGGCACTTGCGGAAATGAACAGCGATCAAAGACACGGTGCGCCCGAGGCGGGCGGCCAAGAATTTCTAATCTTCAACCTGGGCCAAGAGCAGTACGGCATCGATATCCTTAAGGTCCAGGAACTCCGTGGGTACGACGCCGTGACGCGCGTTGCCAACGCGCCCGTGTTCATCAAAGGCGTTATCAACCTGCGCGGCGTGATCGTGCCGATTGCCGATATGCGCCTGAAGTTCGAGTTGGAGAGCGCCACCTACGACGACCAGACGGTTGTTGTCGTGCTTAACGTGGCGGGCCGCATTGTCGGCATCGTCGTGGACGGCGTTTCCGATGTGCAGACGCTCACGCCCGACCAAATCCGGCCAGCGCCGCAGTTCAATTCGACGCTCAACACCGACTACATCACCGGCATCGGCACGATTGACGACCGCATGCTCATCCTGATGGACATTGAGAAGCTCGTCACGAGCGAGGAAATGGCGCTCATCGAAGGCGTCACCGCCTGACCACACCAACGAACATAGACGCCCGCGACATGACCTTCTCTAGAAAGCTCTGGCTGCCTTTACTGCTCAGCCTTGTGTGCCTCGCAGGAATCTCCGTTGCCGACGCGTTCCGCATGCGCTCGATTCGCACGGAACAGACGCAGTTGGACATTAAGCACGCGACGGAAGTCGCGAACAGCATCATTCGTGAGTTCGCCCAGCAAGCCAGTACCGGCGTGATCACGCAAGAGCAAGCCAAGCAAGGCGCGCTCAGCGCGATCCGCGATATCCGATTCGGTGACAACGGCTACTTCAGCGTCTTCGATTCGCAGGCAAAGGTGCTGGTGCATCCGATGAAGCCAGATTTTGTCGGCAAGATGATGATGGACTTCAAGGACCCAAACGGCGTCTATCTGTACCGCGACCTGATTGACGTAGCGAAGCGCCAGGGCGCGGGCTACACCTACTATTCGTTCGCGAAGCCCGGAAGCAGCAAGATCCTGCCGAAGATGTCCTACGTGTCGCTGTATCAGCCCTGGGACTGGCTCGTCGTGACAGGCGTCTATATCGACGACATTGATGCCGCGTTCTACACGTCGCTCGAATGGAGCATCGGTATCCTTGTGGTGATCGCGGTTGTGCTGAGCGTTGTCGTGGCGCGCCTGAATCGCGGCATTCTCCGCTCGATGGGCGGTGAGCCGGCATACGCCGCTGAGGTCGCGAACCAGATCGCTGACAACAATCTCGCAGTCGAAGTAGCCACTGCTGCGGACGACCGCTCAAGCCTCATGTATTCGATGGCCCGCATGCGCACGCAATTGCTCTCAGCTGTTGACAGCGTGAAGACGTCCGCTAATGCGATCGCCAATGCGAGCCGTGAAATCGCTGTGGGCAACACGGACCTGTCGTCGCGCACTGAGCAGCAGGCAGCATCGCTCGAAGAGACAGCGGCGAGCATGGAAGAACTGACGGCGGCCGTGAAGCACAATTCGGAGAACGCCCGCCAGGCTAGCGGCTTGGCTGGCAACGCGCGCGACGTTGCGAAGGAAGGCGCGACAATCGTCACGAACGTCGTCGGAACAATGGCAGAGATCGAGCAAAGCTCGCACAAGATCGCCGAGATCATCGGGATGATTGAGGGCATCGCGTTTCAGACCAACATCCTTGCGCTCAACGCTGCGGTTGAAGCGGCACGCGCCGGCGAACAAGGACGTGGTTTCGCAGTGGTCGCTGGTGAAGTGCGTAGTCTGGCGCAACGTTCCTCCACAGCCGCCAAGGAAATCCGCGAGTTGATCGAAGCGTCCACTTCGCGTGTCAACACCGGCACCACCCTTGTCGGGCAAGCCGGGGAGACGATGACCAAGATCGGCGCAGCGATTCAGAAGGTCACCGACATCATGGACGAGATCGCGTCTGCTTCGAACGAACAGAGTCGCGGCATCGAGCAGGTGAATACGGCGATTGCCCAGATGGACGAGGTCACCCAGCAAAATGCAGCGCTCGTCGAACAGGCCGCCGCCGCTGCCGGTTCGCTTCAAGATCAAGCCGAAACGCTGCGCGCGACGATGGCCGTGTTTAAGACCGAAGCGTAAGCAGGCGTTGGCGAGCGGTCCTGGACCTGGGTGTTCGACAGTGGCTTCGAGAAGTCGATCGACGGTTCGCCGAACAAGACGTGGCGGCTGCAGGAAGGATGAAGGGCGGCGATCAACCGGTAGCAAATGGCAACGGTCGCGCAAAAGTGCAACGTTTCTCGCTCAAGCGTGGACTAGCTCGTAGCCAGCGGCCGTAACGACAGCGGGCGGCCTTGACTCAGTCTTGAAACGTTTTTGAAAGGCGACTCAAGTCCCCCGCAGGTGGAAGGCTCAACGTGTTTCATTGGGCTTTTCAACCCTCGCAAACGTTAAAAGGTTTTCTGAACGTAACTGTCTTAGGTCCGGGTGGCGATCATGGGTAAGCTACCGCCTCCTCATGGATGAATCAAAAAGACGTCGCAGCCTCGCGACGTTTTGGCCGAGCCGCCGCCCTTTCCCCTGCTGGTATGAGCTTTACCGCGCTATGGCATGGCTCTCGCTTATGTACGACGAAGCACTTAAAAAATAGCGTGTTCTGTTCTTCAGCAGACAGCGCCACGGTGCTACGGGGTCGGCCGCAAGAGTTCGGCGGATCGGACTACCGATCCGGACACGAAAAGCGGCCGCAGGAAACGACAGCGACAAGACGAGAGACCAATGCTGACATTCAAGTCCGACCTTCACGGCAATCATTTGCTGGGCGCCCTTCCCTCGAACGAATGGGAACTGGTCGCCGCCGACCTTGAACTGGTTCAACTGCGCGCGGGGCAGCTTCTATGCGACTCGGGCAAACGCATCCATCACGTGTACTTCCCGACGACGGCAGTCATCACGCTGTTGCACACGATGGAAGACGGCGGCAGCGTCGAGGTGGCGGCAATCGGACGCGAAGGTATGACTGGCGTGCCGGTGTTGACCGGCGGCGATACCATGCCCACGCGCGTGCAGGTCCAGGTAGCGGGGTCGGCGTATCGCATGACCGCCAGCGCTCTGAGGGCGCACTTCGGCCGCTCCGACCTGCTCCGGCGCATCACGCTCCTGTACATGCAAGCGCTGCTCACGCAGGTCGCACAAACCGCCGCGTGCAATCGTCATCACGCGTTGAGCAAGCAGGTGTGCCGGTGGCTCCTGCTTCAAGCGGACCGTGTACGCTCGGACGAGATGCGGGTGACGCAGCAATCGATCGCTGACATGCTCGGTGTGCGTCGCGAAGGGGTAACAGAAGCGGTTGGGAAACTGCACGAGGCCGGGGTTCTTCACAACACGCGCGGATGCATCAGGCTGCTTGACCGGGCGGCACTCGAAGCGCGCTCGTGCGAATGCTATGGCATCGTCAAGCGCGAGTTCGATCGAATGCTGCCGGGGACGCGTCAGGCGGATGCATTTGCGTAGCCTAACTAGGCGCGATGATGAGACGGCGCGATCGGGTGTCGCGCCTTGCCTCACGCTAGTGACGCAGCTCTTTAGTGCAGCGCTCCACGGTTGAGCGCAATCTCTCGCGTCACTTCGTGCGGTGGGTCTTCCCTTAAGTCGTCGACGGCATCGACGAACGCCTCATACAGTTCGGCCAGTTCGGGAAATTCGTCTTGCAGAGTCGCCATGCCGCGTTCACGCTCATCGATCAGCGCGGAGACGTTAGCAGGTTGGAGCGCTGCGCGCAGTTCATCGGCTGGAAAGCCGAAATACTTCTCGGCAGCATCGACTGCATGCTCAAGGGCAAACTCAACCGTGCCGTGACGACCGCGAAGTCCGGGCGCCGAGTAACCCAATAGCAGGGTGTCGCCGCGAGTTTCCGTCGCAAGCAGTGCAGCGATATCTTCTTTCACCGATCGAGGGTCGGCCACCACCTTGCCGAACATGCGACGCGCCTCTGCCTCGGGGACATCTCTGCTCATTAGCTCAATGCAACCGCCGTACACGTCGATCTGTAATTGAACGTAGATTGTCGTTTCTTCGCCTATCGTCATTGCTTGTGAAGCTCGCTGTTTCTTCCATCCGTTGAAGGCTGATGCGCCCGCCTTCGCGTAATAACGGCTCAGCGGCCAAGATGTTTAGCGGTTGACGCGCTACTGGTGCAGGTACCTGCGGCGAACTAACGGCTTCCATCCGGCAGGGCATGGCGGGCTTCCGAATGCTCCTATTCACAGGTGTTGCTGGCGTTACCGCTAGAGAAGTTGTCCCAAGCCTCGAGAGTGGCTTCATTGTGCGCGGCCATCTTACGAACGCGGTACTCCGCGTTCGTTCCCGAAACGTTGTCGCGGTAAAAGTCGGCACGCCCCAGCACGAAATTTGAAGCTCCGCCCGCCGCGCCACCGACATACAGGTCGCAAACCGCGTGGCCGTCCTCGGCGGTTAAGCAATCCGCGACGCCAAAGTGACGAACGAACACCAATCCATCGCTTGTTGGGCCGCACTGGCGCAGACCTTGCCGAAAGCGGGCGAGAGTAATGGTTGGAGAAGACGCGTAATGCTTCTGCGAAAGCACATATGCATCGTCAGAAAGCTTTCCAGGCGGCGTCGCCGTGCATCCAGCGACTACCAAGCAAACAACCCCGATCCCAGCCAATCCGCGCACAATGCTTAAATCCTAGTAGTTGAAGATGTTACGGGCATGTTTTCCGATTTCGCGCCAAGTATCCGTTGGGCCTAAAGTTGGAAGACCTGTCGCGTCCATTGGTCATCCGCATTGAATGGTCCATGGATTGATGCGAAACATCCCTTGGCTGCCACTCGCCGATTGAGGTCCTTGGCTGCCCAATGGACGTAGACGCGCTTGTCCTTTGAGTCTACTTCCTTCACGACACCAAGTGCGCGGATCTCAATCTCCTTGGAACCTTGCCCAAGCATTCGCTTAATGGCGATCCGGTCACCTTCACGAATCTCATCGCGCAGCGAGGCTTGCGATGGCTGTTCTTCGTCGGCCCATCCCATGAACCAATACCCCCGCCGGATAAAAACTTCCGACTGGTCCTTTTGGCCGCCCCATGTCGCGCCTACTACCCAATAGTTATGCATGTTCTGTTTTCCCGATCCGTTCACCGTCGCGGCGCGGCGATGAACTTGTCATACGCTGCATCGAAAATCGCTTGCCGGTTTTCTTGGGCCAGCAGGCGATTCTGCGGATCGACGCGGGCCAATTCCGCTAGGAGCGCGTCCTTCAATGCCGTCATACCTTGCTTGATAGTTCGCTTCGGTGCCGTGTAGCACTTTCTCTACGCGAGCAGCGTAAGCCTTCCAGTCTGCGGCCACGCGTTGCGCTTCGCGCGCCTTCATCAGCGCATATGCGTCCATCAGCTTCCTGTTTTCCAATGCGGCGCGCGACGGCGAATCTTCCATGCTTCTCGTTGAATAATAAATCTAGACGGCTTTCAGGAAGCAGACCACTTTGTTGTTCTTGGAGAGTGCGAATGGCGTCGAGACGTTCATCAGCACTTCATAGTACTTGTTGTTGATGAGAACTTGCTCTCCGATACGTGGCACATAGCAGTTGTCTGCCGTGTCGGAGTAGGTCGTGCTAACCAGGAGGTCCCGGTCGGTGGCGTATTCAGTGTATGTCACGAGCATTATTGAGCCGCCGTTGTGGCGAATGAAGATTAACAAAGCGATAGAGTACGCGAAGCGTTCCCCCGTCGCGCATGAGTCAACTATTTGGCGCTTGAGGCCACAAGGTTAAGCGCGAAGGTAACTCCAATGTTCCCGTTACCGAACAGTTTCACCACGATGGCCATACACGTCCTTGCGCGCTGTTTTCCGATCCGTTCACCGTCGCGCGGCGGCAACGAACTTGTCATACGCTGCATCGAAAACCGCTTGGCGATTTGCCTGCGTCATGAGGTAGTCGTTAGGGTTAGCCTTGGCCAGTTGCTTCATCGCGGCGTCCTTCAGGGCTTCCATACCTTCGAGATTGGCCTTTACGGCCAGAAGGTCGCGTTCCAAACTTTCCGCATAGGCCCACTTCCGCACCGTATCTTCCGCGTTCGTGGCTCGTGCGAGCGTATATGGGTCCATCGATGCCTACAATTTCCTGTTTAAGAGCGCGGCAGCTTCTTGTTATCGCTGCCCGAGCGCATCAAAAGCTCAAGCGTCGCTTCTAAGCGGATGACGCGCTCCGTGAGGCCTTCGATCTTCGCTTGCTGCTCTTTGACCGTGCCCGCGAGAGAGACCACCTTGTCATTCATTTTGATCACGGTGGTGAGGGCGTCCCATACCTTGTCTGTCACACCCATTACTGCTCGCTCTCGGTCATTGCCGCGATGCGCTTGTTCGACTCCGCAACGAACGCGAGTGCTTCGTCCAGAGCGTCGCTCGCCTCTTTGGTCGAGATGTTCACGCGCTCAACAAGCGCGAGAATTTCCTGCTCGTCTTCAGAGGGGGTGAAGCCCTGCGCTGCCTGTCGCATCAGTTCGCTGACGTTCAACCCCAGACGCTTCGCGGTACGCGCGATCGCCTGTTTCTGGTCGGGCGTAACCTGCACGACGATCCGATCGGTTGCTGCTGCCATCGCACACCCCTATGTACATGCACATGATATGTACATAATAGCGGCCCTCGCGGCGAAATCAAGATGTTTAACGGCGTTCGCGGCGTGGCCTTTAATCGTCCAACGCGGCGCGAGCCGCATATGGCACCAGCGGGCAATCAACGTCGGCTGGTGCGCGGCTGACTTGACTCCGCCGGGATATTGGTAAGCTCATACGCGTCAATAACCAGAACCGTCAGCCCCGAACCGATGCAGAGAAGAAGTCCGACGAGGTCGCAGCGGGATTTGATGGAGTTGCTTGACCAGGGTTTGCCGATCGACCAGATCGCGTCGAGCCTCGGCAAAAGCGTCCTTGCTGTGAAGCGGCAACTCAACCGCATCAAACGCAGAGTCCGCGAAGGGAGGTTCGACCCCTCCCCGTTGCCGATTGAACGCGCGGCCAAGGAGCCACGCATCTACCTCGCTGGCTTCGATGTCTTCCGGCAGGACGCGAAAGAGCACGGCGAGCATCTCAAGCAGCTCTGCCGCGATCGCGGCTTCGTTGGGCTCTATCCGCTCGACGGCCAGTTGCCCTCGTCCCTCCAAGGCCAGGACGCCGCCCAATGGATCTATCAAGCGAACGTTGACCTGATCCGCTCTGCCGACGTCGTCATGGCGAACCTGGATGATTTTCGAGGCCCGGGCGAGCCGGACAGCGGGACGGCGTTTGAGGTCGGGTTTGCGGCGGCGCTTGCAAAGCCGGTTTGGGGCTATCGGTCCAACGCCGTGACGCTCGCAAAGCGCGTCGAGGCTACGTCCGTGAGCAGTGCCGGGGGCGTGTGCCGAGCCGGCTATCTCATCGAGGACTTTGGGCTGACCGTGAATCTGATGCTCGCCTGCTCCGCGCAGATCGTCGTCGGCGGACCGGACGTTTGTCTCGACGCGATCAAGGGTGCATTGGATGGCGGCGGCCCCCCTCTTGGTGGCTCGGGGTTGGCGAAGCGGTAGCTTCGCGTTAGGTTTGGAAATTTCAGTATATCGACTTTATGACTATCGAACTGTGGCTGTCCGATCCCGAAGAAGCCTACGCGCAATGGCAACGCAAACAAGCGACTGGTGCTGATCGCCGCGCGTTCGCCGATCAATCAATCGTCCAGCATCGCTCCATGTTCTCGCGGTTCAACGATTTCCTCATCGCGCATCGGCAGAACGTCACCACTTACGGCGCCGATCACCTTGAGGGCTTCTTCGTCGACCTCGCCCGGGATTGCTCGCCCGGCACGACCACGACGCTGCGCTACCTGAAGTTGATCGACCGCTTCACCCGGCACTTGGTGAACATGGAGCTACGGGCAGATAACCCGGCTGCCGCGATGCTGAACAACGAGAGTTGGCCAGAGGACGAGCCGACGCCTATCTACCTGTCTGCGGAGGACGACGCGCGGTTGCAGGATCTCATCGCCTCAGCGAAGCCCGAGTCGTTCAAGCAACTGCGGAACGTTGCGATCGTCGCCCTTTTTCTTGCCTCTGGGGTGACTGCGGCCGAGCTTCGGCAACTGAGGGTCGACGACCTCGATGCTGACAACGACCGTCCGACCATCTTCGTCGATAAGCACGGACCTCGCATCGCGCGTCGAGTACCGATAGATGCGTTTGCAGTCGACGTACTCCGCGCATACGCCGACGGGCGGCGCTCGATACTCTGCCCCACTCAGTGGCTGTTCATTACGACGGCGGCCGGCAAACCGATGCAGCCCGACACGATGCTCAAATGCGTGCGCTCTGCTTTACACGCGGCCAATCTTTCCGCCGCTGACGAAAGCCCCAGACTGCTTAGGAATACATTCGGACGACGCCACCTGCTCGCGGGCAAGAGCAACGAGCAGGTGAGCAATCTTATGGGCTTGTCGAGCCACCGCACTGCTACTCGCCTTCGCCAAACGGTCGAGGCCAGTCACGACTTCCTTTGAGTGGCTTTCTGCATTCACGACCGCACTACTAATCCCGCTGTCGTCAACGCATCCATCTAGCGTCTTGTTACCCCATGCGCTAACGCGTGGGCGGCACACTGAATGCTTTCATCCTTCCGCCAAAGGACTCAGATGATGCTGCGTAATAGGCGTAAATCTACCGTCGCGGGAACGCATGGTGCGGAGCGCGGACTTGACCGCCTCGAGGGGTTCAGCGACGCGGTCTTCGCAATCGCGCTGACCCTTCTGATCGTCGAGATCAAGGTTCCCGGATCTCCAGACGGCCCGCATGGCTACAGCGACCTAATACACGCGATGGTGGCGCAGTGGCGCGAATATCTCGCGCTCCTTCTCTGCTATATCGTGATCGGTGCCTACTGGCTGCAACACCATTACCTGGGTCGCATTTATGCTAAGAGTGATCACTGGTTCGGCGCGATCAAGCTACTATTCCTCCTAGCGATCGTCATTATTCCGTACCCGATCCGCGTCTGGTGCTTCCACCTCGGCACGGACTTTGAGCCCGTCGCGTCAGTGACTCTGGTAGCCAGTCTTGCCCTGACCGCCTGCGCGTGGATGGCCGAGTGGTTCTATGCAATGCAAGGCCGCCGGCTGATGGATGAACGGCTCACGCCCGGTTTCATTCAGCAGATGAAGCGCCGCTACGGCGTTGCTACCCTGGTCCAGATCGCTGCGGTTCCCGTCGCGATCGCTGCGTGCCGCATCGGAGTGGCCATAGCGCTGCTGTCCGTGGCCTTCTTTCTGGTGCCCCAGCCCACGCCGCGCTACAACCCAAGAGAGGAGCCGAGCGAGGCTGAGAAGTTGGAAACGTAAAGGGCGCGCGCTGTCTCAGACCGTGATCGGCAAACATCGGACATAGATGTTGACTCTTTCTAAGCCCTCCAGGCGGCGCCTCCACCGTGAGAACAGCCGTTGGCAAAGCTTGCTACTGGAGTTGCGACTTTGAAACGCGCAAAGAATTGGGCCCCGGCCGAAACTGTGAACCCGACAAACGATATGTTGTTTCCGCCCACTCGGCCGCTGCATGTAAATCGCTGACGAGCCGACGGTGCGACAACGACTCCAGAATTGATGAACTGCGACGGATCCTGAACGAACGGGCTTGCAGCAACGGTTAATATCCGGCGAGTGAAATCCGAGGGATTGCCCGTTCATAATCGGCGGCGAAGCATTCAACTTGGTTTCGGTCGCTTTACATCCTATATTCCGCCTCAGCAACGACAGTTCCACCACTGCACGGGGGGCGCCATGCCTAGACACGATTGCAACGAATCGCAGCAAGCATGGCCAAACGGCTTAGCGCCTGGGTGGTGCGAACAAGAACAGATGAATTTTGTGACACTCCGATACAGCAAAACCTTTTTTACACTCAACAATTCCAGCACTGACGTCCTCGCATGCGAGGTGCGGCGCGCTCTGCACGGGCACCCAACTGTTGACACGCACACTTTCGTCGTGCAGGCGGCTCGCAATTGGAGCGACAAGAACGGTTCCCATCATGAAGACGGCGTGAGCGCTCAGATCGAATGGTGCGCGGGAACCGACACTGGAAGTATCGAGCTGGTAAGCGTTGTCGGTGCACCGCCTGACGGATCACTGGTCGGGCTTAATAAGCTCGACGTGACGGAGTACGGAGACGCTTACACCACGGTCTTACGGGCGAACAATCATTGGACCGTTCCGCTCTACGTCTGCGTGGAAATTACTGAGTTCGGGAACCAGACGCGCCCACCGATGAAACGACTCATCGATCCCAGCTGGCGCTGGGATTTTTGGGAGGGATCGCCAGCCGACAAACCCGTCGTCAGATGGCGGGCGGCTGAACCGCAGCGATTGTCAATGTACGGCCCGGAGCCCAGGATGCTCAGTGCCTCGGATAAGGCGCGATAGCCTCCGCGTTCCGGAACTCGTTTCGATGACCGGACCGCTCTGTTACCTGTCATTGGATTGCAGGCGATGCGATCGTCGGTAATGAGTCGACTACGGACCCATGATCAGCGCCGCGGGAACCGCCCTGCGATCGCTGACTTAGGCACCAACCGGCGGGCGAAGGAATCCAAGCAACATCTCCACATGCATTGCGGAAATTCGCTCTCTATTCTCCACGTTCACATAGTCCCTGCCGGTGAACGCATTTAGTGTGAAGCGGTTCGATGCGATGTAATAGCCCATCCCAATCAGCGTGACATAGAAGTCCAGAGGATCGACGCCCTTTCGAAACTGGCCCGCATCGGCACCGCGCTCGAGGATTGCTTTAATCACTTCCACCACGGGCAAAATGGCCTCGTCCAGCTTTTCGAACTCCTTCAGGTACCGCCCTTGATGCAGGTTTTCGTTGTTAATCAGGTTCAGCCACTGCGGACTGTCCCATAGGTATGTCCATATCGACTGAGCTAGGGCTGCTATCGCTTCCGAAGGCTCCAACCCGGTCAGGTCTAAGCTGCTTTCTTTCTGAGCGAAGCCCTTGTACATCGACTCCAGTACGGCGACGTAGAGCAGCTCCTTGCTGCCGAAATAGTAGTAGAGCATCCGCTCGTTGGAGCCCGCGAGTTCTGAGATGGCGTCAACGCGTGCGCCGGCGAGTCCGAACTTCGAGAACTGGTCAGTTGCGGCTTCGAGAATGCGGCGGCGAGTCCCCTCCGGATCGCGCTTGACTGGCTTAGACGGGTTGCTGTCCATTTTGGCTGTGACCTCTCGCGGAATGAATGGTCGTACAACACCATTATGGGGCGGCGATCTGCATGGGAGAATATTCCCGCCGTCACAGATTCACGTTCCGCGACCATGCGCAGCGAGCTACGCAGCCTCTTCATTCCTTCCATTGAGGGAATGAAACCGCGCAGACACTTTTCCCGCGAGGTCGACGAGCCGATAGCTGATCCGGCTGGGTTCCGTCATCGTTACGATCTGGTACGTTCCCCCCGTTTCTCGGTCGACGGCTCGGGAGATCTGTGTGGCTTCGGTCGGCCCCGACATAGTCAGCACAGCGTCCACCGCAAACGCAAGCGTCAGGCCGCCCACCACGACCACCAGCGCCTGCCGCGGCTCAAAACTTTCAACGTCGCTGCCCGCTGCCAAGTGCAAGCTGACGAGCTCGACGTAGTCGTCGCGCCAGGTGATTAGTCCGAGGCTCGCTTTGTCTGCGCGCCCGCGCATCTCGACCTTAGGCATTGTCACGATCCCGGCCACGTGTTCGATGTTCGTCGCGTACGGACGTCCCGCCACCGAGAAGACGAGGTACGAACCGGTGTATGCCGCTGTCGAAGCGCCCGTAGCCGAGCCGTTCTGCGCCGCTGCGGCGCGCGCTAGATACATCAAGCGTCCGCTGCTGGAAAGCGCTCCCGGGTTCATAACCAGCGCCGTTCTGCTTCGAGAGGTACCGATTGCGCCGAAGAAGAAGCCGGGTTCGGCAAAGGCAGCGGGCGACACCGGCCGTATGTCCTTCGGCGCCAGCAGTACCAGTTCTGAAAGCTCGTCAACGGCGAAACCGGTCACACGGTCACCGTGCGCGAGGACGAGCAGATACTTGCCTTGCCCCGTTTCGCGCTGGGGAAGGCCCAGTACCGCAGGAAGGTCCATGACGGCAAGGTCTGCACCGAGCCAATGCGCGACTCCCAGAAACGTCGTGTTGCCCGGACTCGGCTGCTGAAGCTCGGGCATTGGAATGACACATCGGACGCTGAGCGCGTCGACGCCGAGCAGATGCTCACCGCACCGTACGATCGCGTGCTGCCTACGTCGCGACTTCGCTTCGTCGTTCGAACAATCTCCCGCGCTCTCGATGTTTTCTGCCATGTCGCGCGGCCGAATCGCCTTGCGAGCAGCCCTTCCCGCCGTTGCTTCATAGAGCTTCCCGACATTTGAAATGCCGATGAGCGAAGACGGCTCTCCGAGTGCGGCCAGCACAGGAAAGAGGCCCGCCGCGGATTCGTCGTCCGGCGCCAGGGTAATCAGGCTATCTCGGTCGATCGCTTCGGTTTTGCCGACTGCATCGACTTCGATGCCAAACACCGCATCGCCTTGGCGCAGGACGATGACATGTCTCGCTTGCGCAGGCGCGGTCTCATCGGGGCAAATAAGCCCATATGTATCGAGCGTGGCGACGGCGTCGCCGCGCAGCAGGAAGTATCCCTTCATGCTGGCCGGCTGACCCGGAATCTGCTGGTAGGCGGATGGCGCTTCCACCGCCTCAACGATGTGCTCGACAGGGATCCCGAAGCGGATCGAGCCGACCTGCACGACGCCGACAACAAGGGCTGACGAATCCATCATTGCGTTTGGCGGGACAGCGCGGCCACGGTGGAAGATGAACGAACCGCTGCTTCGCCGCCTGTTACCAGCGTGAGCTCGCGCAACAGCTCGGAGACAGTACGCGTAGCGGTTGCCTGCTTCTCGGTTACCTGGTGTATTCCGGCGATGGTCTCCGTTGTACGGTTCACACCGGCGCGGATACGGTCGAAGCCATTGGCTGCGCGTCCGGACGTCTCGCTTCCGGTCTTGATCCGATGCACGGACTCGTCGATATGGCGACGAATCTCGTTGGTCGCCTGCGAGCAGCGCTCGGCCAGCCGACGCACTTCGCTCGCGACGACGGAGAACCCCAGTCCATGCTCGCCCGCGCGCGCCGCTTCGATGGCTGCGTTGAAGGCGAGCATGTTGGTCTGCGTGGCGATCTCGCTGATGACCTTCACCACCTCGCTGATACCGGCGGAGGACTGCTCGATCTCCTTGATCGCCGACATCGATTCAGCCAGCGTACGGCCGCCCGTATCCGCCTCGGCCTGCGTCTCGGTCGCGACTGCCGTTGCCTCGCGCGTGCGCGTGGCGATGCCGTCGATGGACTGGGACAACTCGTCGATCTTCTCGCTCATCGCGATCAGACTGGCCTGCATCCGGCGCTCGCGCTCCACTTGCGCGGTAATGTCGCTCGCGTACTTCACGATCTTGTAGGGCCGGCCGGACTCGTCGAGCACCGGGTTGTACGTCGCCTGAAGCCACACGCGGTATCCGTGCTTGGATACGCGCTCGAAGCGCCCGGCATGATAGTCGCCGCGGCTCAGTCGCGCCCAGAAGTCACGGTATTCGGCCGTCGCTGTCGTTTCGGGATCGCAGAACATCCTGTGATGCTTGCCGACGATCTCGCGCAGCGTATAGCCGATCGCATCCGTGAAGTTCTGATTGGCGGCCAGAACGTTGCCTTCGAGGTCGAACTCGATCACAGCATTAGCCCGGTCGATGGCGGCCAACCGGCCATCTCGTTCAGCGACGCCGCGTTTGAACTCGGTGATGTCGGAGGCGAACTTCACGATCTTGATGAGCCGGCCGTCCGCGCTGTAAATCGGGTTGTACGTCGCCTGAATCCACACCTCGCGGCCGCCCTTCGCGATGCGCTTGTACTGCCCGGCGTCATACTCGCCGCGCCCGAGCTTTTCCCAGAACGAGCGATAAGCGTCCGTGTTTAGGTACGACGGATCACAGAACATCCGATGATGCTGACCCTTCACTTCTTCGAGGCTGTAGCCCATCAGATGAAGGAACAGGTCGTTCGCCGCAAGGACGTGGCCGTGCAAATCGAACTCGATGACAGCCTGTGCCCGTTCCATCGCCCGCACCTTGCCGGCGTGATCGTCGGCGAGGGTTCGCGCGCCAGTAATGTCGCTGGCAACTTTCACGATCTTCTGGACATTGCCGCTTTCGTCCAGGACAGGCGTATAGGAGCCGCGAATCCAGACTTCTGAGCGCGTCTTGTTCAGGCGTCTGAACTCGCCGCTCGCTTCGCGTCCGGACGCGAGCATGATCCAGAAATCCTGATATGCCTGACTGTTGGCGTATGCGGTGTCGCAAAAGATGCGGTGGTGCGATCCGACCACCTCATCAGCCCGATAGCCCATCAAGGTCAGGAAGTTGGCGTTCGCGCGCAGGATCACGCCGTCGGGCGAGAACTCAACGACGGCCCGCTCCTTTTCCGTGGTGGCCCACAAGGAGCGCAATTCGTCGAGCGACTTCTGGCCGGCTGATGCCGCGATAGATGCGCTCTGCATGGTGAAGGAGGTCTCGGCGTTCGCGTTCATGGTTCTCGTCTTTGAAGTGCATCGCCCCTGATGGACTGTCAGGGCTCATGCACAGTTAGCGGCGCGAGGCGAACAATCTTTAGACGGTCCTCAGCGAAGACAAGGCGCTCAAGTGTTGATCGCAATCTGCCGACAAGACATGGGTCCCGACCTTTTTTCCCCTTTCTTAGCGAGCGACGATGTCCGAGTATCCGGTTCTATACAACGAAGAAGACAGACTTGATGCGGTCGCGCAATGCGGCTTGCTCGACACGCCCGACGATCCCCGACTCGATCGCATCACGAGGCTCGCCGCGTACGTGACGGCCTGCCCGATCGCCCTGGTCTCAATCGTTGCCGCACACCGGCAGTGGTTCAAGTCGCGGCACGGACTCGTGGCCAAGCAAACCCCTCGTGATCTCGCCTTCTGCAACTATGCACTCGTCGAGCCCGGCATCTTTGTGGTCGAAGATGCTACAAAAGATGATCGATTTCGCACGAATTCGCTGGTGACGGGTGACCCCGGGATTCGTTTTTATGCAGGTATCGCGCTCACCGGAACCGGCGGCCACCGTCTCGGGACCTTGTGCGTTATCGACAAAGCCCCCCGAGCGCTCTCGCCCGTTCAGCGGCGGTTGTTCGAGGACCTCGCCGGCTGTGCCGCTGACGTTCTGCGCGTCGTGGAAGCCGAAGCCTCGTCGACCGACACCCAGTAGATAAATCTCGGTTGGGTTGAGGGCAACGGGCCCGAAACTTCGGACGCGCGGAACAAGAAACGCAGATCGCGTTGCCCGCCGCGCTGGCTGGCTCAATCGTCGTTAGACCACTCAGTTTTGTTGCTTTCTCCCCTCGACCAAAGCTCCTTGACTTCCTCCGTCAATCCGTAGGCTCGGTAGAGCGTCGAGACAATGGTGTCTCGGCCGCTTGCGGAGCGAGCATGGCCTATCGAGGCGAGTTCAAAGACATCATCTACCCCAACGGAAAACGGGAAGCACGGGTCGCCCAATATCGACTTGTTCTGATCGAGCGCGAATCCGAGGTCTCGGTCGTAATTCATTTGCGTCGTGAGGCGGAGGGTCAGACCTATCTGTTCGAGCGTGATCGCGAGTTCGACGTGGTCGCTGGGCGCATTGTCGATAAGGAGCTTCGTGGGATTCGCGTCGACCGAACGCGCCTCGTGGTGGAGTCAGAAGGGGCGTTCACCGAATATCCACTGAACTTCAACGCCGCCGAGTTTCCGTCTCGCGTCTCGCCCGAGGAGCCATGGAAGCCGCCTGTCGTTGCTCTCGAATCACGCGACATCGTAGGCGGCAGCGTCGCCCTTTTCGTGGACCTTGGTGCGGGACAGTCCGCGGAACCGTGGCTCACGGGCCTATTACGCGATTGACAAGAGGCTTTGCATTGTTAGGCACCCTCTTAAGAACGCCCGTTTGCAGCCGCTAATAGGGTCTACCGTAAGACGACGCTCATCGCCATGTACCAAGAAGAACCAGTGCTTTCCGAATTCCTCGCTGCCGGTGACGAGATCAACCTCGCGCTGCTGGAGATCGATTCCAGAGAATTCGCTACTGCCGGCGACCGCAATCTCGCGCAACGAGCAGTGTTTGCCGACGTGATGGCGAAGCGCGGCTTGCGAGACCGTCGGGAAGCGGTGCTATGCCACGAGATTAGCGCCCTAGTTGCGAACCGGCCAATCATGACTAGCCTCTTCGACTTTGTTGAGTTGAAGGCGTTGTGCATGCTCCGAGTTGCGCCGTCGCTTGTCGACCGGTTCATCGCGGTAAAACGTGACAATCCAGCTTTCGGCCTAGGCGAGATCATGGCGGTAGCCATCGAGGCGCGCGAACGCCACCAATGGGGACACTATTGGCAGGAGTGAAGCAACGATATGCGGTCGGCGAGTGGGATTCGTTATGGGCCAGCGACCCGTACATGAAGCACCGGTTCGTGCTCGATCCCGAGTCGCGCACGGTCATCGCCGGCGAAGACCGCATTCGCCGTCACTGGTGGTCGATGCGTCCTGAGCACGTCGCCTATATGCAGCAAATTCTGAACGAGACATTCGACTTGATTTGGGACGAGCCCGAGGAGTTCGGCTTTGTTCGTCAGGACGAGATACCGTCATGGGCGACTAAAGCATGGCCGTGGCCGCCGTTGCCCGAGGTTGAAGAGGTCGAGAAGATGCTCGACAATTCCGACGTCCCGCTAGAACGCGACGAATCCGGCTGCATCATCTTTCCGCCCCGCTTTGTCGCCGACCGACGGAAGTAGCGGCAGACAGCAGCACGGCTGCCCGCCAGTCGAACTTGCGGCACACTGCTTCTTTTCGTTGGATGGACGTTCGGTGGCCAAGGCATACAAACCCACGGTGGAACAGGAAGCCGTCGTCGAAGCCGCAAAAGGCGGCGGCGATCTGAAGGTCAAGGCGTATGCGGGCGCAGGCAAGACTTCGACGCTGCGGCTCGTCGCTCAGCAGCTTACCGGCCAGCGCGGCAGCTACCTGGCATTCAACAAGGAAATCGCGGACTCGGCGCGCCGCGGCTTTCCAGCCAACGTCTCAGCGCGCACCGTCCATTCGCTCGCCTACGCGAGCGCCCCCGCGTGGCTGACCGCACGCATCAATCTGCCGTCCGAGCCGCCGCACGAACTGGCTGCCCGATACGGCTTCGGGCCTATTGAAGTGCCGACCATCACGGGAAAGAACGCGGAGGTCGCGCCCTTCGAAATCGGCCGTATGATTGCAGACGGTCTCGGCCGCTTCTGTCGGTCCGCCGACGATACGCCGCAGCCCTTCCACATACCGGTCGATGAAAAGATCCGCGACGATGCCGCCGACTGGCTGCGCGAGCAGCTCGCACCGAGCATTGGACGGCTATGGGCGGAAAGCATTAACCCGCGCGGCCTGAAGGCGATACAGCCGGACGTTTATCTGAAGGTGTGGGGCCAGTCCAATCCACGTATCAACGCCGACTTCATCTTGTTCGATGAGGCGCAGGACAGCGACGGCATCATGCTGTCGGTCCTCGCGAAGCAACGGCACGCGCAGACCATCTACGTGGGCGACCCGTATCAGCAAATCTATGAGTGGCGCGGTGCTATCAACGCAATGGCGCAAATCGATGCACCGGAGCGGCCGCTGACCGAATCGTTCCGCTTTGGGCCCACCTTCGCGGGACTCGCGAGTTGCGTGCTTGCGCTACTTGGAGAGAGCACCCCGATCCGAGGCCAGCCGAGCATCGGCTCCATCATGGTCGAAGATCCGTCGGTACAGCCGCCGGTGGACGCGGTGCTTTGCCGAAAGAACGCCACGGCCATCTGGCAGTTCGCGGCGGGTGTCGAGATGGGCCATCGCCCCGCGTTGCGCATGAACCCGAGCGAGATCATCGCATTTGCCGACGGCGCCGACCAGTTGCTTAGCGGCCGGCGAGCGTTTCGGCCGACAGCACTGTCGCTGTTCGAAAACTGGAAAGAGGCGCAGGCATTCGCCCGCGGCGCGGTCGGGCGCGACTTGCTGCCGGTTGTCGAGATCGTTGACGACCGCGGCACCGGCTACCTGCGTGCGCTCGCTCAACGTCAGACGCCCGAAGCGCAAGCCGACTATGTCATCTCGACCATTCACCGAGCGAAGGGACTGGAGTGGAAACGCGTGCGTATCGTCAATGACTTCCGCTTCAAGATGGTCGATGGGCGGCTGACGTTGGACGAGGACGAGATGCGGCTGCTGTATGTCGCGCTCACGCGCGCCCAACACGTGCTCGACATCTCGGAGCTTCGTGAGGAGCTGCTGCGGCTATTCAACCTGCGCGTGTAGCTTCGCGCCTCATCATTCATTCCACGATGGACTGACCAAACGGCATGGCCGGGCGACGATCGGTCATGCGTACGTCAGACCCTATCCACTAATTCGCGCCCATCCGCTGCCGCGCGCTCATGAACGGACCGGTCGGTTTGCGTTCGGGCGCAAAGCGATCGAAGCCCACCGGCCCGGGCATGTCAATATAGACGGCTTCCATACCCTGCCGGCTATACGTTTCATGCCAGAAGCCTGCGCCGCGGCTATCGCGCAGGAAGTCGCGCCACCAGCGCGAATGCGGCTCGCTGCGGGTAAATGCTTCGAGGCTGTCGAGGTCGCGCCAATACTGCCGGATACCGATATGGTTGAGCGAGAAGAATACTTGCTCACTCGAAAGCAAGCCATCGGGCGGGTTCAATTCGATCTGTCGAAGCCCTTTACCGATGCCAAGTATCGCTGCGATGCCCCTCAGTCGGCGCACGCGAAAGCCTAATAACACGACCACGAGATTCGGGTACGCACTGAGATCGACGGATCTTCGAACGACGGAGGCTTGCATTGCGGCTCCTGCGGCTTCTCGTGGTAACGACGTAAGGATAGTCGCTGATCGATCGCCCGCTCATGTCGAGTATCGCGCGGGTTACCAGAGCCCCTTCGTTGGCGAGCTTTTCGAGGCGGTGTGCGTGGTAATGGTCATGCTGCCAGCAGAGCGTCGTTCGAAACCGCCGACTTCGCTGCCACACCAATGCTGCGACCAGCGAGCTCAACGACCATCGCATCAGTGCTCATGCGGAAGAAGCACAGCACTTGCGAGGACGACGCGAGCTTCTGCGTTTGCTCCGGCGAAAGCTTCAGCAGCAGGTCTGCCATCTCCCTCGAGAGGCCCAGATGCGACTGTGCCGCTTCCCGGTCTGATGCCAGAACGCGTTGCGCGAGCATCAGATACGACATGTTCAATTCGCGGATAGCACTGAGATCAGAAGCGGTGTTCATAGCGGCAGACCAGTAATTAGTTCGACTTGCTCATTGCGCCGTCAGTCGAAGCGGGAACGAATTGTCTGATCCAACATCGATGCTCTGCAACAAATAGTTACATCGGGTAAACGTCGCTTACAGTTAAAGCTAACTGTCCGCAATCGTTCGCGCGAGAAGCCGCTGTTTTATCCGTAAGCACCTTCTGCCGTAAATCTCTGCGGTTTCACGCTCGATTCAACGCTTTTTGCGATATTTTTTGCGCTGCGCGTGATTCGAACGTGCGTGTTATTCGGCAATTTCGACAAGGCTCAGCACAAGTAAGTTCTACGGCTCGGCATCTTTTACTGGCGTAATTAAACGACAGCCTCTTGTCGGCTGCTAGCAAGGACTCGATTGGTTGGACGACCACATGACGATCATTCATGTAGACTACTGTACAAACGTACAGTACGGGGTTCGACATGGGAGCGTTAGCCCTCGAAGACATTCATCCATCGATCTGGCGCGGCTCTCAACTGGCCTCAGCTCGTCTGAACGTCATTCCGTGTGGATCTGAGACGCTCGCCGCAGAACTGCCGGGCGGCGGCTGGCCCAAGGGCGCACTGACCGACTTGCTGGTGCAGCAGCCGGGCGTCGGTGAATTGCGATTGTTGTTGCCGGCGCTGAAAGCTGTCGCCCAACGGCGTATCGCCCTTCTCCAACCGCCGCACCGGTTTCAGCCCGAAGCCGCAGCCTATTGGGGCCTGCCCGAGACGTCGGTCAACGTGGTGCGCGCGCAAAAGACGGCTGATGCACTGTGGGCGGCGGAGCAGATCCTTCGGTCCGGTACGTTCGGCGCTTTGCTTTTCTGGCAGACCCACGTTCGTCCCGAGGCGCTCCGGCGCCTGCACCTCGCCGCGCAAACCGGCGAGTCGCTGTTTTTCATGATCCGGCCGCTTGCCGCCGCGAGCGATACCAGCCCGGCTCCGCTTCGAGTCGCGGTGCGCCCGGCGCGCGACAGCGTGTCGTTGCAGTTTGTGAAGCGGCGCGGCCCCGCCCGCGATGAGCCGCTCGTCGTTGGATTAACCCATTCGCCTATCCTGTTGAATCGCCATGCAAGTGTGGATCGGCGTATATCTGCCGCACCTCAGCCGAGAAGTCTTCCAGCCGAACTGGTCATCCACGAGTGACACAGGTCTAGTCGTGCTTGACCATGAGCGTGTCGTTGCGCTCGATCATGCGGCGCATGAGGCCGGGGTTCGCGTTGGCATGCGCAAGGGCGGCGTCCTCACGCTCGCGCCGCACGCGCGCATCCACGACAAGGACGAAATCAAAGAGCAGCAGGCCGTCGCCGATGTCGCTACGGCCTTGATGCAATTCAGCCCGCAGGTATCGATCGCCGAGGAACAGACCGTTCTCGTTGACGTGTCGGCGAGCCTCACGCTGCGACACCGAGAGCGACTCCCATTCCGCCTGTTGCGCCGCGTCCATGCCTGCCAGCTCGAAGATCGCACGGCGCCGAGCCGCGGCGCGCACGCCGATGAGCTTGATGCCGAACACTTCACGCACAGCTTGCTTGGTCGTTCGGTTGGCGTCGTCGGGCCGGTCCAGCATGCCGAGCAGATACGACACGTCCGCCGTCTGAACCGCTTTCGCGAACTCGTTGGCGTACGTGTGCGTGTGCCTGCCGTGATCGAGAATGGCCAGTTGCTTGCCGAGTTGGAGGTCGCGCAGGCTGAGGTTGCCCTCCTCGCGCGCCTTCTCCAGTTCGGCCAAGCGTCTGTCCCTGATGCCGTCGGCAAGCGTGCGCCTGAGAACTTCGGCGAACTTGCACGCCGGCAGGCCGATATCGACCGGTTTCAGATACGAGTCAGGCAACGGATGCGCCTCGAGGATGCCCTTTGCGTACAGCAGGTCATCGACTTCGACGGTCGTCGGTTCCTTCGGGGCAAGGCCCATCACCATCACCAGCAACGCTGCGTTGGCCGAGGTGATTGGTTGCTTCGAACGACGCATCACGGATGCGAGCGGCACGAGCTTCGAAAGCGGCAGTGCGCCCCGCAACTCCGGCACAGCCAGAAGTGGCTTGGCCCATTGCAGGTCCGAGTCGAATTTCGACAACGATGTGTAGTCGTCGATCACCTCTTGCGGAACGGGCTTGCCAGCAGCCAGCGCATAGGCGACATGAACTTCGTGCCGGCCGTTGCACTGCCGATCATCCAGCATCGGGCCTGCATAGCGGAACCCGAAGCGGCGTTGCGACTCCTGTTGCAGCAGCTCGAATAGATCCAGACCACGACGTCCGGCCTTGGCCGCCTCTTCGTTGGCTAGGGCCACCTGATCGGACGAGAAGAGATAGAGCGGTTCGCGAGCCAGGTCGAACGCGAGATACAGCAGATTCCAGTGCTCGCGCCGAATCTGCCAGGGCTGGAGCGCGGAAAACGACGGTCTGAAGTACGCAGCGTCGATTTCGTCGATGAGCGACAGGAACAGGCTCACCGCCGTTCCCGGCTGGCGAACTGTCAGCCTGCCGTTGTAGCGGGTCACGGCGACCGGGTGGCCGAAGAAAGTAAGGGAGATGTCTGCTGCGTCGATGCCATCGGCATGAGAGCCGGTGCGCAGAAAGCCCAGCACCTCGAGCATGGAGCGGAACGACTGGGCGAAGCCCTTGAAGGAAAGCTGGTACATGATCGATTGCCTCGGAAAATTGCGGACAATCGGTCCCTGTCGGGTCGATGCCCGCAAGGGTTGAGTGCGCCAGATGGCGCAGAAGAAGACTGAGGGGTTAAGCCGCGTCGAGGAGACGCGCGATCAGACGTGCCAGCGACCACGCGTGGTCACTGGATAACACCTTCGCGCGAAGCAAGGGCATCACGGCGTAGGTCCGATCAAGCGAATCGCTAAGCTGCGGTCGGCTGACGTAGTCGACATGCACAATCCAGCCCTCGCAGTTTCCGATGCAAACAGAAACGGAGACCCGGTCGTATGAGGAAGGCTCAGGCCACGGTCTGCTGTGGCGCGCCCCGTACATGGCCTCGTTCGCGTCGTCCTGCAGGTTCGCGTGGCAGAGCCATTCCGGTTCGATCTCGGTCCCGCGCAAGAAGCGGCACAGTTCCGTGAACACCTGATCGACCGTCTTGCCGTCCGTGGTCAGCCGAGCGACCGACTTGATATCGACTTCGCCGGTCGCCGCAACGCCGGCCGGCAGCGCAGCCGTGTTGGTTTGATTCATAGGTGAAGCTCCTAAAACGAAGAGCGCGCCCGAAGGCGCGCAAAAAATGAAGGCGAAAAAAAAACCGCACCCCCGAGAGGTGCGGTTTCGTCTTTTGGACTCAGCTGGCGCTGCGTCGAATCATTTGCCCCAATCGCGTTCGCGATCGGCTTTTTGCCCGTTGTGCCCGGTCCACAGAAAGAAACCTGCAATGGAGAGGCCCAGGACCAGCGTGAAAATCGTTGCACCCATTTCACTCTCCTTTCATATTGAAATAGCCGCAGTACCACAATACTAACCCAACCAAGGCAAGAGCGATCGTGTTTGCTGCGGTCAAGAAGTCCCAGGATGACGCGGAATGAGCATAACCGACCGCGCCAACTATCGAAGCCGCTGAGAGCGTGTGGAGCAGACGCCCGTTCTGCTGGCGTTGATCCTTCGTCGGCGTTTTGATTGCATGAAACACCTGGCGCCATCCCGGACCCGGGCCCGCAGGGAGCGAGACTACGTACCCCCCGCTGACGTTCGACACAGGCAGTATGTAGCCCATGTATTCGAGCGTGAAAGACGGTGAGCACTCAGACTCCTCCATCTTGGCGAGCAGCCCGAGAACACGCGGCGCCAGATGAACTCGGCCAGTTGCTGGATCGAGTGTAACCCGGTCCATGATCGTGGTTCCGGAGCTGTACTCGATCTTTACTTTCGCCAGCTTCATCGACGACCTCCGCACTTAGAGTCGATTCCGCCGGCCAAACGCAAGCCGTCCAGCATCGCTCGATAGCCCGAGGGCGTTTCGAGTTGAGTCAGGGCGACGTGGTTTTCACCTCCGCCCGTCAGGTCCGAACGGCCGCGACGAGTTCTGAAGCTAAGCGCGACGCCGGAACCTGCACGATGCTCAAGCACATCGACAAAGAGCGTCTCCGTGCGCAACGAAACCCGGACCGCAGTCACTGAGCCGCCCAACTGCAGCGAATCGGTGCGGCCTGGCGCCGGACGCGTTGAACTCAGGGTGCGACACGATCGCCTCGAACTCATCGACGTCACCTGCCTGTGCAGCGACTTCCACCGGGAGCATCCCGTAGAAGTTTTTGCCGTTCACCTCGTTGGCGGAGGGATTCCAGCCGCTGGTCTGCCCGTGGGCGATCAACTGATAGTGGTTCATTGATAACTCGTCAGATGGTTGCGTCGATTCGCCGGTTAGTGGGTGATCCGGTAGCCGGACCCGTTTGAGACGAGGAAAACCTGCTGTCCCGGGGCGAACTGCTGGTCATCGACCTGCGTCACGACAACTGTTTGGCCGTTGGCGCGTCGAAGGAAGACTTCCACGCCGGTGTGGCGCGACATCACGGAACTGACGCGCTGCGCGATAAGTCCCGAAGCGGAGCCGGACAACGCACCTGCGATGTAGCGGCCGCGACCATTGCCGATGACTTGCGAGCCCAGGAAGGCACCCGCTGCCGCACTGACGATCGAGGAAATGCCCGACGAGTCGGAATTGCTCTCGATTGTGATCGGACGCACGCGCAGGATGGTTGCCTGCTCGAACTGCCCGATGCGTTGAACGTCGTAGCGCTGATAGGTGTTCGGCGAACCGAAGTCTGCAGTAGCGCAGCCAGTCAGAACCGAAAGAAGCAACACGGAGCAGAGAAACTTGAACATGGATCACCTGAAATGAAAGCGGGGCAATCCATTCCCGAAGGGCTGGTTTGCCCCAAAGGGAAGAGAAATGAGCTATACGCAGCGTTGAGCTGCGCGGGTCAGTGGGTGACCGAGGCGATTGCCGTCGAGAGCGACACGACGACAACGAGAAACGACAGCATCTTCCAAGCTTCTGCGTCCTGCTTGGCGTACCAGGCGAGACTGTTCAGAGCGTGTTTAATGATCGGAAACAAGGGCAACTCCTGAGAAAAGTAAGAGCCGCCCGCGATGGGAGGCTCCCATCAAGGAAAGGTTTGGACCAAGAAACGGCGTCCAGCGCACTGCACTGGACGCGTCATTTACGAAGAACTACGAGGCGCTGCGGCTCAGGTGATGCAGTCTGATGCGACCGCTTTGCACGAGATGCCGTTCGGCTTGGTGATTGAGCGAATAGTCCCAATCGACCATTGCCGTACCGTCGCTCCACACCGAACTGATACGACCGGTGTAAAGCTGCGGCGGACTGGCCTCGACGTCCTGACCGACCACACGCTGATTCGCCATGAAACCGTTCATGCTGGAGACTTTGACGACAGGTGCGAGAGTGCGAGACATAGACAGCTCCTAAATGAAAAGGGAGCCGTCTCCCGTTGGGATTGGCTCCCAAGGGGACGAAAAAAGGCGACCAACAAGGGTCGCCAGAAGATTGCCGTCATCAGACGGCGGGAAAGAAGTGGCCTTCCAGCACGCTGGAGGGTTAGGTTCGATGCGCAAAAGCGCGGGGAATGACGCTAGTCTACGGAGCCGAGGACGAGGCCAAAGCTCGAAAGCTACGGATTTCGCTATGCCTTCCGGTTTTTCGACCACTCTGCACCGTGCGAGCCACGATTCAGAAGGTTGTGGCTACCTCGCGCAGCTGCGCCAGTTGCTCCGCCCTCACCGGCCGCTGATATAGGTAGCCTTGCGCGAATGGGACTCCAGCTGCGGACAGCGCGGCGTGCTGGGATTCGGTCTCGACGCCTTCGGCGATGACCTCCAGTCCGTAATGCCTCGCGACTGAGACGATGCCCCGGATGAGCTCGGCGCCGCCTTTGTCCACCTCGCTCACGAACTGCCGATCGATCTTCACAAAGTCGAACGGGAACCGGCCAAGCAGATCGAGATTGCTGTGCTCGGTCCCAAAATCGTCGATCGCGAACTTCACTCCCTTCGCTTTTAATGCGTTGAACGTAGCCGCTGTATGTGTGCTTTTGCTAAGCAGGAACCGCTCGGTCAGTTCCAGAACGAGACAGGCGCTCGCCGGCAACTCAGCGGTAAGGGCTTCGACCTGAGCGACGAAGCCTCGTCGTTCGAGATCACGCGGCGCAACGTTGACCGCGATGCGCAACGGGACCGTTGCCGACTGCTGGGCCATTTCGGCCACTGCCGTCCGCATCACATACTGCGTAACGGGTCCAAGCATTTCGCTCGACTCGACCTCCGCCATGAACGACGCCGGATTGATCGCGCCTAGTTTCGGGTGGTCCCACCGGAGCAAAGCCTCAACGCCGACCATTGACCGCGTGGCGGTATCAATGATTGGCTGGTAGACGACATGGAACTCATTGCGCCGAAGCGCGTGACGCACGGCGGTCAGCACCAGTCGCCGGGGGGCGAACGTAAGCAGGTAGATCGCGGCGATCAAGCCGTCGACGAGGAGCCCGACCGCAAAGCCCGCAATTCTGTATTCCCAGTGCATGCCGGAAACAAAACCTGCGGATGACGACACCAAGATTGCAAATGGCCATTTCTGCGATGCGACCCGCGTCGTGTATTCAGCGAGCGGTGCGGACGCCGGCATAAAGACGCCACGAGCACTGATAGTCCCGGTTCCCGAGACCGAGATCACGGCTGTATGCGCGCCATACCTGAGACCATGCGCGAGGGCATCGGTGAGGTACTCCGCCTCAACGATCGACAGCACACCTCGACCGGGCGCCGTCCGATGGAACATGGCCAGAACCGGCACTCCCGGCTGAAACTGCGTTTGCGGAAGAAGACCGATGCTGTCGCGTATGCCCGAAGAGAGCGGGTAGTCGGACAGCGAGAAGTCGATGGCTCCGAACGCGGAGGAGCAGTAGGCGCGATCGCCGGATACCAGTGCAATCGCGCGCACGTAGCGCACATACGTTTGGAGGACCGACAGTGACGGCCAAGCCCGGCTGCACGCTTCACCGGGCAGCCCGGCGAGTTGTTCGCGGCGTCGCGTACTGACGCTGTCGAGGATTCGGTCGACTGATGCAACCAGATCGCGGCCAATCAGTTGCTCATGGTCCGCCATTCTTTTCGTCGCGAGCTGCTCCCCGACCACGATGCACACAAGCAGCACGGCGGCACCGCAGACGATGCAAAGCAGCAGCGATAGGCGCGTTGGTGCTCGATAAATGTCATCAGCCATAGACCTTCGCTCGCTTCGCAATCACAAATTCATCCGTATGTCTGAAACTGCCGGCTTCCGTGCCGTCACAAGCGAAAAAAAAACGCCAGCTCCATCGCTGGAGTGGCGCTGAATGATCCGTCAGCCTCCGAGGGGCCAGTGACGAACCTGAGAGAACCGGTAATTTACCAATCGACTCGGGTCGGTTGAACGCGTAAAGCTGAGCAAAAGTTGCGCGATTCTACCGAGCAAAACCTAGGAACCTCTCAAAAAAGAAAGCCGATGCAGCGCATCGGCCCGAAGACGCGTCCGCCGGGGCAGCGGAACACGAGAGAGAGCTTTCACTATACCGCTGCGCGCAAACGTTTGCTCAGACATTTGGTAGCGCCGGTCAGCCAGCGCCCGCCCGGCCTGCCCCAGCGGCACGAGCTTTGCAAAGACGGCGCCTTCACAACGAAAATGAATCAGACCAATCATGAAGAAGCACGTCTCGGGGAACGCGGCGGCCGCGCGGAGTGACTTGCCCAAACGTACGGCGCGGGATGCCGAAGTTGAACTGTCGCACCTGGAGTCAGTGTTCCGTTCACTGTCTCCCGGGTCGATTCCGGCCGTTCTCGGTCCAGCCTACTGGCGTTCGCGCGTGTCCGCGCTGGATCGTCAATACATGCTGCTAGTCACCCAACGGGCGCGCCTTGCAACTCTCATTCGCTCGATCGATGACCTCGAAACCGCACTGGCCGCAGCAGCACCGTCGCGCGATCGCCTCCAGATAGCGGCATAGATGCTGCAGGGTGGCGAGAATGGCGGCCGCGCAGCCCGCATGGGCCTAGCGCCTTGACTTTGCGCTGTAACTGCGAAGATGGATCAAGCTCACTCGATTCTCTTCGCCATGTTCCAAACCATCGACCTGTCCTCGCTGCGCCCCACCCGCCCCACCTTCGACGCGGCGCGTGCGCGTGACGTCGCGCTCACGCCCGAAGTCTCTGCGCTGCTTGCCAGCGACGCGGTCGTCGCTATCGGAGTGAGTGGCGGCAAGGACAGCGTTGCATGCGCCCTTGCGGTCTCCCGGCACCTAGACGCCATCGGCCATAATGGCCCGCGCATCCTCGTACACTCGGACCTTGGCCGCGTCGAATGGAAGGACAGCGGTCCTGCGTGCGAGCGTCTCGCCGCACATCTGGGTTGGGAGCTTTTGACGGTGCGGCGGCAAGCTGGCGACATGCTGGCCAGATGGGAAAAGCGATGGACAAACAACGTGGAGCGGTATAGCAACCTATCGTGCGTCCGACTGATCTTGCCGTGGAGCACGCCGGCTCTTCGTTTCTACCAGTGAGCTCAAGTCCTCGGTTGTTTCGAGCGCGCTCAACAAGCGTTTTCCGACGCAGAACGTGATCAACGTGACAGGCGTGCGGCGCCAGGAAAGCAGCGCGCGCAGCAAGATGGCTGTTGCGGCCCCGCTCGCTCCGCTGTCGACCAAGGGTCGCAGCGGTATGACGTGGAATGCTGTCATCGAATGGACCGTGGACGAGGTCTTCACCGAGATCGCTGCGGCCGGACTTGCGCTGCATGAGGCGTACACGGTGTATGGCGCGTCGCGCGTATCGTGCGCCTACTGCATCATGAGTTCCCTCGACGACCTGCGAGCCGCGGCAAGCTGCGCCGACAACCACGATGTCTATCGTGAGATGGTGCAGCTAGAAGCCGACTCGACGTTCGCCTTCCAAGGGCAACGGTGGCTGGCCGACGTCGCGCCCCATCTTCTGCCGCCTAAGCTGGCCACGGACGTTGCACGTGCGAAGGCTGCCGCCGTCGAGCGCCAAGCCATTGAGGCGGAGATCCCTGCACACCTGCTCTTCTCGTCGGGGTGGCCGACCGCCCGACCGACGCCCGACGAAGCGGAATTGCTCGCGAGCGTGCGCCGCCGCGTCGCCCAAACAGTCGGCATCGAGGTCGGCTACACCAGCGCGACCGAGGTTATGCGCCGGTACGACGAGCTGCTGGCACAGCGGCAAGGCGCGCCCTCGGCTGCCGACGCAGACGCCATCGCACCCGCAGCCGTGTCAGTCCCGGCGCAAGCGAGCTTCGCCTTCTAACGGGCGAAAAAAAACCACGCCCCGGAAACCGGGAGCGTGGCGTTGATCAGAACAGCATTAGGCGAGACAAAGCGAGAGCTGAACGTCCGCCGAGAAGAAAGCCGGGTCCGGCTGAGCACCCTCTCGCGCGAGCGGCACCTCCCACTGGAGTTGCGCATCGCTGAACGAACCGAGACCGTACAGCAGCCGGTCCGTGTCTTCGCGATTGAGCAAGTCGCCGAACGCGAAGCTATAGACCGCAGGGGCGCATGCGCCCTCCGTCACGAGCCCGAGCGTTTGCGCAAGCTCGTCGGCGCGGCGAGCCCGCCACTCCTCGGTGCCCTCGGGCGCGCGCGTCACCGTGATGCGCGTCGCCGCGGGCACTTGCGGAGCGTCGGTCAAGGCGTCGCGGAACGCTGGAATTGCCTTCTTGGCGAACCCCGGCGTTTCCATTTCAACCGGATAAGCGACTTCGGTGATGAAGGAGCCGACCGCGCTGTATTGCCAGCCAGCGTGACGCCACGGCGCCGCGCCCATTGCGACCAACACATTGTGCTGGTCGATCGAATGACACCGCACCTCGGGCATCCGCTCCATCGCGGTCTTCGCTGCCGACGGCACCGGCACCTCGATCTGCGCGGTCCCACAGTCGTACTCCTTGAGCACTCGCCAGACGCTGAGCGGGCCGCTGTTCCCATAGATTGAGAGCAGTAGGTCGATGTCCGCGTGCAGCGAAACGCTAAGGCTGCCGCCGACCAATTCATCGATACGAGACTCAAACCCCGCCCGGATCAACGACAGCCGGACATCATCCAACTGCGACTCAGGCACCGCCGAGTAGCACGAGGAGCCGACCGACAAATCGATCGACCGATCCCGGAGCAGCGTAGGCTTGGCAAGCTCACTTCTCCAGCTGGCGATGTAGTTTTCAGGCCGTATCGATCCATTGCGGCTGCGGAGCATCCCGCCTTCGCAACTGGTCGCGTGCGAAAAGATGCGGCGCATGACCTGCGCATAGTTGCCCAGTGCCACGGCCGACCAGTGGTCGGTGTGCGGATAGACGTTTGACTCATAGCCGCGCTCGAACAACGCGTAGATCCACTCGCCGTCGGCCTTTTGCATTGCGCCTGCGCGCTTGCCCGTCAAAATCGAAGAACCCATGTTTTGCTCCATTGGTACGCGGAGCAGCCCCAACGGGCTGCGTACCCGCTGAGGTAAAAGAGAACCGCTCCACGAGGGAGCGGCTAATGCTGTTAGCGCAGACGCGGCATAACCGAGAAGGCGGTCAGGCACTGCATGCAGCACATGACCAGGGCGAGCCAGACGCCGAATGCCGCACCGAATACAACGCCGTGTGCGCCGCACGCGGCACTTGCGCCGATAACCACCGCGACGCCGCGCGCAAGGTGCGACATCAGGAAGCGGTTGACGACCCAGTCGCACACACGGGCGAAGAGTCCTGGGCGGGCGCGGTCTCGCTGACAGGCGACCTGCCATGCGAACGAGGCCGCGAGAACGCCGAGCAGCCCGGCCATGACTCGGCCAACTCCCGATGCGTCGTGCAACAAGTGCTCGTACGCGAACCTGACGGCCATGCCGAGGTAGCCCGCCGGCGGGAGCGTATTTGCGGCCGTTGCGGCAAGAAAGGCCGCACAGCACCACCAGCGCTCTTGCCACAACGCCGCCGCCACTTTGAGCGGTGCCGAAACTACGATTTCAATGTCTTCCGACATTTCGGATACTCCTATGAGGTTGTCGTGCTTGTTGAGCACGAAAGAAAAATGCCGACCCCTTTGCGGGGGTCGGCAGTGATGGAACAACGACTTACTAGGCAGCGAGCTTGGCCTTTCGGCTTTTCCTCGCCTTCTTCACAGGCGGCTTCGGGACTTCGTACCCAAAGCGCGCCCACGCGGCCGCATCCAACGGAATCGGATTCGTGCGCCCCGTTGCGAGGTTCACAAACACGCCCGAGAACGGCACCGCGCCAGTTCGAAACATGGTCCAGAGCATGTTGAACGCTTGAACCGCGATGGCCTGATTGATGACCAGCGACTGCTTGCGCAGCGCCTCGGCCATCGAACAGGACGGGGTCTCGTCTTTCGCATCGAGCTTCGCGTCAATCAGTTCCGGAAACAACTCGCCCACATGGGGCAGCCGTTCCGGATGTTTCAGCGCGTAGCTCTTGCTACAGACTTGACCGATGACAACTTGTCCGCGATCCGTGTCGTTGCCGCAGTCGAGGTAATACGCCCCCGTGTGCTGGGCGGCGCCAACAATCGCAGCACGAGCGGCTCGCGTATCGACGCAGCCGATCACGAGATCGACGTTGTAGAGCGGCTCGCCCGGACCGAAGCGCCGGGTTTCCGCCCGCCAGTTCGTGCCCATCAGTGCGTTTAGCCGATTGACGATAAGCGATGCTTTGTACTCGCCCACGTCGTTCGGATAGAAGCCCTGCCGGCCGACGTTGGTCGGGCTGACGGTGTCGTCATCAAAGACGGTGCAGTCGATGCCGCCCGGATGGCCCAGTTCCAGCATCGCGTGGTGCAGCCGCGCCAAGCTCGGGAGCACCGCACTTCCGGTACCGCCCGCGCCGACTACGACCACATTCCAGCTTCGCTCGAGCATCCGCGAAGGAAGTTGATGTCGGATGATCCCGTTCATGCAACCTCCTGAGCGCGAGCCGCCGCGTACCAACTGCTCGGCACGCGCTCGACGTTCTCGAAGATGCCTTTAGCGCACAAGCGCATCGCCATACTCGGCACCGACGACGCGCAGTTCCCGACGACGAAAGCGAACTTCGTCTCGTGACGGTCATCTTCGTTGTCTGTCGGCGAGAAGTACGCGGGATGCGCGCCATGCGAATGGCAGTCGATGACCCGCAGTTCGCTTGGCAGAAGATCTGGTCGCTCGTACTTCAGCGACCCGGTCCCCTGTGACAGCACCTTCACAGGTGCGAGGCGAAACTGCTTCGTCTCGACGTTCCAGACGACCCACGCACCGGTTTCCAGCGGATGCGCGGCGCGCGCCATCGTGACGAACTCGCCGATCAACTCGGGCGGCACCGCACCACAGCGCAACTCTGTCGACTCGACCACTTTCCCGTACGGGATCGCGGTCGGGACCGTGTAGTGCGCAATGCGGCGAACGACCGAGAGCCACGGCAGATCGATTTCTAGGAAGACACCGTTCTCGCCGATCAGCAGCCGCTCACCTGCCGCCTGCATTGGCGCGACCGGCTCACGCCGGGGCACCATGACAGTCGGAAATGAGCGTTGAAGCGCGGCATCGGCAGGATTCAAAGCACCAGCATTCATCATCGAACTCCTTGTTTGCCGGCGATCAGCTCAGCGAGGGTAAGGTCCATAGGGACGAGCGCGTCTTTCGGGAATTGCTCGCCGTACTTGCCGTCGAGCATTGGTCCGGAAAGCGCACGCACAGACCTTCGTGCACGACTTCCCACCCCTCGCTCACGTTCTCGACCACAAACCGCGCATTGAGCTCGTCGACCGACAGGTGATACGAAACGCCATGCACCGCGTATTGGTATCGGCCGTCAGCCTCGCGGTCGAACTGAACTTCGGCGCCCGCCTTGATGAGCGGACTGGCCCAGCGCGTCGCGTCGACCTTGTGGGTCTCCTTCGCGACCCCCGACACGTGATCTTGCGATCCCGCACCAGTGGTCCAGGCAACGTGCCGCAACGGTACTGACTGTCGCTGGCTGCGTCGCATGCGTCTGCGAAAGTGCTCCATGAAACCGGGTGCGAGTTGCGGCTCCCCGCCTACGCTGCGGATCCGATCAAGCAACTGCCCGAACGCTCGCACCGGGTCGTCCTGCACAAGATACGCTTCCATATCCAGCATGCCCTGCCCGGAATAGCGAAAGCCACGGGGCAGGCGGTGACCGTCGCGCGAGTAGATGCGCTTTACGAGCACCGCATTGAGCACCATCGCCTCGTTGAAGCCGCAAGCGAAGGACAGGCGAATGCACCGACCATCGTGCGATACCTTGACCGACTTGTCGCCGGTGACGGCACGCGTGATGAACGGCACGCTGTCATCGAGCTTCTGCAGTCGCAGCCGCGCTTCGCCATAGGACCGTTCCTCGAAATGCAGGCCGAGATTCGGGCCCGGCTCCGCGAGGTCCTGAACTACCGCGCGCACGAAGTCGGACGGGCGATCGCGGTAGCGGTCGAACACGACCACCGCCGTGCGCACGTTCGCACCTTCCAGCTTGAACGCGTCGCCCGGCAGCTCGAACAAGCCCGCGGCGCGACGCTTCAGACTGTCACCCTGCTCGCCGGCGGCCATCGCCTCGGCCGTCGTGAGCGGCAACAGCGCAACCACGATGTTCGCCGCTTCCAACGCCTGATGTACCGCGTAGTCGTGGCTCAGCGCGCTGGTGTACGCGCCATACCGGCCCCACGTGGTGCATCCGAGCGGCTGAAGATGCGGCGACTCGAGGTGAATCGAGAACGGCGGATTGATCAACGCGATATCGAAGCGCGCGGGATGGATCTCTTCCATGCCGGCTCGCCGGAACTCGCAGTGGAACCCGGCCTCTTCGAATACCTTCTGACATTGCTCGATAACCTCGGCATGGACGTCGATGCCGTACACGGCATGGCGTTCCGGGTCAGCGTACTGCAACAGCCTGCCCGAGCCTACCGAGTTATCCAGGATGCGGATGCGCCGATCGATTCGCCAGCCGCTCACGAAGCTCCACATGAACGCGGCGATCGCGTCCGGGGTGAAGAACTGCCCAAGGTGCTGCCGGCGTGCCGCTGCCAGCTCGCCCTGATGAGCGATCGACGGCGCCTGCGACCCTAGACTTCGGATCGCACGCAACGGTTCATACCAGTCGCGCTCGAACGAAAACAGATCTCTCTGCACGGATTTGCTCCTAAAAATGAAAAGACCCGCCGAAGCGGGTCAGAATGAGGAACGGTCGCGGATCAATACCGGTCGCGCGAGGCGAGGTACTGCGCGCCGAACTCGCTGATGAAGAGGGACAAAGCGTCGCCCACGTCGTGGGCAAACTTGAACTGCCACTTGTCGTTGAACATCACTATTTCCAGACCCGGGAAGCTCAACTTGTCGCGGGTGGAAAAAGTGAGGCGGTGAATGTTGAAGTTGCGCAGTTGCATCGCGAGCGCGGTGAACTGGTGCTTCTTCGCGAAGGTCGCCAGACCGTCGAAGGTCGAGACAACGGTTTGCTGCGACGAGTAATAGACCTCGCGCTGCCCCTTCGACTGATACGAACCTTGAGAGGTGACGCGCTTTTCGAGAATCACCGCGCTGCTGGTGCGCTTGATCTCGGTGTCGGGCTTCAACCAGAAGCCGTCGATGATGGCCTTGGCTGCTTGCTCGAACGCAACGCGCTCGCCAGCTTCGCCGCCGAACGTTCGCTCCAAGTGTTGCCAGAAGCCGTTCAGGTCAGGGACGTTGTGCTTCCGCAGCTCTTCTTCGATATCGAGGCCGCATCGGTCGAGTTCGCGACTCTGGTCAATCTCGATTCTGCCGCCTGCGGGCGCGAACTTGCGGCTCGCCTCCATCACAAGCCGCGAGAGCAGCCGTCGGCAGAACGTGTTGAGCTCGCGCTCGACTTTGTATTCGCTTCGAACTTCCATCGCCGAATACTCGGTCATCTTCTCGATCGAATCGACTCCATTGCCCTCCCACGACTTGTCCTCGGTGGCGATGTACGAGCGAACAAGACCTTGCTCTCTGCGGTCAACGTAGCTTTCCAACGGGCCAATCAGGTTCGGCTTATGCATCCACTGGGCGAGTGCGCGAAGATAGGTCAGCTTGTTTTCGATTGTTCCGCCCGTCAGCTTCTTACGAACCCAGATGTCCACAAGTGCCTCGACGTGCTTCTGCTTCAAGGCCCACGGAGATTTCAAAGCGTATCCGTTCTCGCGAAGTTCCACGAATGCGTGGCAGATCTTCTGGATCCGATATGCCTGTGTCTTTAATGACAGCGGGTTCTTACTCACGCGAGTCCGGCTGTGCACGCGAGCGACGTTGTCCTCCAGTAGCCGTTCGAGTGCAACCTTGAAGTCCTCTGGCAAGTTGTAGCGACGAAGTTCCGAGCGGACGTTTACGGTGACCGACATTAGCGATTCCCCAGTGCTTTCTTGATCAAGTGATTAGTTGAGTAGCAGAGCGCCCGTCCCGTCTCGAACGATTGGCGCAGCTCGGGCGACCGTGCAATGTGGCCGGATATCTCAATCACACCTGCCGCCGCGGATTCCCAGCCGGCCGCCGCCGCATGCCTAAGCGCAGCTCGTCGAGCATTCACATCGTCAAAGCCGTATCGCACGGACAACTGCCACATGGACCACGCTAGGTCTGCCTCAAGCGGATGATTGACCCACGGCTCCTGGGCGGATTTCTGCGAATTTGTAGTGGTGGCATGACCCGCCGCCAGCGAGACGAAACGCCCGTGCGGCTCGACTCGCCTGAGCGATGGCTCAAGCAGGATTTCTCGAGCACTGAAGCGGAGTGCTTTAGAAACGTCTGGCGTCCAGGGCGAATAGCGCTCGACGGCCGGTCCGAAAGCGCGCAAATACAGCGGCGGCGCAGGCGCTAAAACCTCTATTCAAGGTGTGGCTTTTGCCCACGCAACCAAGCTCTCAGGGGTGACTGAAGTTTGCTCGCACAGGGAGGCGAAGTCGCCGGCATGCCCGCCGGACTTGTAGTTACATTTGTCGAGCTTCGCTAGAAACCCATCCATGTCGACCGCATTGCGCTCGAAGCGATGAGCGCGGTCCAGGTCTAGCGTCAGCCCATGATGCCGTCCGACCGAACGGAATACGTCTAGGAAAACAGGCCCCAAGACGCGGTGGTACGAGCCGACAACATATGAGCCCGTTACTGCCTTTCGAAGCACGAACACCTCCAACGGCTCCTGCATCGTTTCCTCGTTGTTTTGCGCTTGGTACGCGGACACTGACATGTGCCCGATCCCGTTGTCGCCGGGCGAGGACCGCAGGGAGCCTATCCCCTCGTCTCTTCGCGCTGCGCGCCGCGTAACCCCGCCGGGTCCAGCCTTCCTCGCCTTTAGCGATTCCATTCGATCAGCCCCGCACGTGGAAGAAACGTGCATCGACCGTCCGTTTTGCTGCGTGCTGCCGGTCTCACGCTTCGCGTGTTGACCGCCGCCGACTAGCTCCTGGTAGGCATCAACGCGGGCCCGCTTCGCGGAACCTCTCGCCGTTGATTGCTTTCCCTGCTACTGCCGACAGTCCTGTCGCGCGCTTTTCGCTGCGCGACTCGGCTATGCCGCTGCTACGGCTACCGCGCCGGCCTTAGCACTGATGCGCTGAGGCCAATTGCTCGGTAATTGCTTTTGCGCTGTCTTGTTCCGGTTGCGCCGACCGTTCGTCTTCCGTACAGGGAGCAGTCGCCTCTCTGGCTTGCTCGCTCCCCCATCCCCAAGCGCGTTGAATCCGCCGCGGTGTGTCGGGCCTCATGCAACGTACCCAGCTTCGTGTGCTGTAAGGATGCGTCCATGCCGTCGAATGCGTCGGTGTTAGCAGCAGCAGACTGTGTCCGTGTCCGCTCGCACCTCGACTCAACTTGCTTTCTCGGGCTGAACTGCCCGCAAACCCAATGGATATCGCGTGTCCGTGTTCCTCAACTTGGCTCACGGTGCGTTTGATTTGATTCAGAAAAAGGCCGCATGATTTTGCGGCCTGTGACAGAGGGGATTTTCGCTAGGCAAAGCGGTCCCCTCGATGGTCCGTATAGGAGGTTCGATGCGCTGGTCGCGCGGTTGGTGATTGGAATATTAGCCGCTCGGAAGACAACGCAATTTTCGAAAGCTGCCTAAATGTAGTGAGCTTTTGCTTCCTTGACTTTCCGTGCCGATCTGTAGAGTTGGACGCGTGTGAAGTGGACTTTTCTCACCGAATTCGTCCAGATAACTAACGGATTGAAGCAAGGCCCGGCACCCACTCTTGCTTCTCACCGTTAAGGTGGAGATAACTGACAGTTATCCGGACGTTGGAAGAGAGAACGCGTCATCACCGCCCATCTGCCACTTTTCTGTCAGATAACGGGCAGATGAGTGTGGCCTATTGAAATGCTCTGGAGAGAGAATGAACGCAATGAAAGTAAATGCGCCCGTCCTTGCTGTCGACGTCGGTTATGGCAACACGAAGGTTGCCTTTCGCAATGGATCTGACGTCTCAACGTTTATGTTCCCATCGCTGACGCCGCCGTACAAAGCACATACGATCGCCAAGGAAAGCGCCGGATTGATCACGACGCCGAAGACGATCGCCGTGGAGGTAGAAGGGAAGCGCTATCAGGTCGGCCCGGGCGTCCTGTTGAGTTCGCGCAACGGCGATGCGGGCGCGACGCTGAACGACGACTACTGCACCACTTCGAGCTATGCCGCATTGCTGGCAGGCGCGTTCCATTTCGCCAACATTGCATCGGTCGACCGCTTGGTCCTCGGTCTGCCGATGCGGAACTTCCACACCCACGTCGCGCATTTGCGCAGTGCCTTCGCCGGCAAGAATGCCTACGGCGAAGTCGAGTTCGATGTCGGGAGCGTCATCGTGCTGCCGCAGCCTCTGGGCGCATTGGTGAACTTCTCGCGCTATCACGAGTTCGACAAAGAGGATCCTCACCTTATTATTGACGTTGGCTACTTCACTACGGACTGGGTTGTGGCAACGGGGCTCACGATCGACGAGGAGCGCAGCGGAGGTCATCACAGCGGCGCATCTCACTATTACGAGGCTATCGCGGCTGTCATCAAGGAGAAACTGCATATCGACACGCAGGGGATTGAGCGGATCGATAAGGCGTTGCGCACCGGGTCCACATTGCTGCTCAACGGGAACGACTACGACCTTCGCGAGTTCCTGCCTGGAGCGCAAACGGTCATAGACGCGGCGGTTAAAGCGATCCAAGCTGGTGTGAAAAACACCGTCGACATTCGCTCAATCGTTCTTACCGGTGGAGGTGCGGCTCTCTACATGTGAACTTTCGCCGTTAAGGAGCCAAACCGTTTTCGGCATAAAGGCGCCGGGGACTTTTCGGCGTTTAGGCGCCAC
>NZ_JALQDC010000040.1:0-7989 GCF_023631445.1 Caballeronia sp. GAWG1-5s-s
CTGCGGCCTTGAAACGGTCAAGCTCGAAATCAATTGACCATGATCGGAAGGTTGCCTAACCTATGCCGCACCCGCCGATACCCGCGAGCACTTCCCGCTGAGCTGGGCGACCACGCAGAACAACCTGGGCAGAGCGCTCGTGAACCTGGGCAGGCGCGAGAGCAGCACGGAGCGGCTGGAAGAAGCGGTGGCGGCCTTTCACGCGGCGCTGACCGAACATACTCGTGAGCGCGTCCCGCTGGAGTGGGCGATGACGCAGAACAACCTGGGCAGCGCGCTCGTGACACTGAGCGAGCGCGAGAGCGGCAGGGCACGGCTGGAAGAAGCGGTGGCGGCCTTCCACGCGGCGCTGACCGAACTGACCCGTGAGCGTGGTCCGCTGCGCTGGGCAACGGCCCAGAACAACCTCGATAAAGCACTTGCGAGGCTGCGCGAGTTCGACACGGCTGGAAGACGCGGTGAAATCCATCGATTCGTCCCGTAGCCTAGGTTTGCTGTTTCGGATCGGTCATGGCCGGATCACGACACCCGGTCCGCGTCGCCAGTGGTCGCGGGCGGCGTTCAGACATAATTGAACAAAGTTCAAAGGTAAGCGAATTGTTGAGATTCACTCAACGCTGAACTGTCGGACTGCCGAGCGCGGTGCTTCCCAACGACCGTGCTCATTTAAGTCTGAACTGCTGGTTCGCTTAACGTTGAATTATCCGCGTTTGGTTTCTCTTAACTTGGAACTTTGGGGCTACGTTTCCAACGTCAGAAATCGCACGGAAGCGAGGGAGGGTCGCCTAGAGGCCTGTCTGACTTCAGATGGGACTACCAAACGGCGCAGCCGGCTCAGTTCGGCCTATTGTGTTGAAAACTCCCGGAAAAGACTTCAGCGAGGTGAGAGCGATTGCTGGAAACCGGGGTAACGCACCGGCCTGCGTCCTAGGCCGACCTGCTGGTGACGCTGTCGGATCGGGACCGCGCGGAATGGAAGCTTTCTGGCGTAGCAGGGCATTCATCCTTTCGACGTTCCCAATGTCTCGCAACAGGCTCAAGCAGTGTTCCTTGTCCCGATACCGCAATGTTTCGAGACCTTCTGCTTGTTGGGCACACGCTTGATCGCACTATTTAGTCCGACCTGCAAAATTCGATTTCCATCGCGGACGTTTTCCGGCGGTCGACCGACTTCCGCCGCACTCCGCCAACTCAGGCAGTTGCGGGAGGTGCGGGCAAGGCTTCCTGCCATATCTCCGGCACGCAGCGCAGCCACGCAAGTGCAAGCAACAGGGGGCCAAGCCCCAGACGAACAATGGCACGCAACAACCAGCGGAGGTTATAGCCCACTGCGCACAACACAGCGTGCAATGCGTCGCCGGTTTGTCCTTTTAGCCAGCAACGCTGCATGCCGTGGTCCTGCTTCACATGCCCGATGATCGGTTCTATCGCTTGGCGACGTTTTAACCATCGTCGCTGTGTACTGCTTAGCGTCTTGTGTTTACCTCGGTGAATCAACTGTACCGGGGCAATATCGGCATCCGCACCACGATAACCAAGATCGGCCAGCACCGTTCGCGGCTTCGATACGCCCGGCAGATCCTGAAGCAAGATGGTCGTTTGTTCAAGTTGTCCGGCCAGGGTATGCCCGTCATACGGGTTGCCCGCAAACGAGCGGGCACCGACGATAAGGCCTTGCTTCTCCGTGATCGCGAGACTTACCTTGACGCCAAATTCATAGGGCTGGCGAGCCTTGCCTTTCGAGATGCACTCCACTTCGGGCGCATGAAGCGCGTAGAGCTTGTGCTTATCCTTTGCCCGCTGGCGGTAGATACGCCAGGCGCGCTCAAGCCAGATGCTCAAGGACGCCTGTTGCTCGGCGGATGCGTTCGGTAACTTTCTCTCGATGTCGCGCAGCAATCGTCCGAGTATCGTGCGCTGACGCTTGAGCACCCGGCGCAGTCGCTTGAACTGTTTTGCATGCGAATAGCCACCGGCGCGGCGACGCAACTGTTTCCCCTCTCGCTCGTAGGTTTGCTTCAGTGTCAATCCGGCACGTTGCGCGAGCCTTGCCAGTTTGCCTCGCGCTATTTCCAGCAATCGGCTGTCAGTCGGATAGGCAATCGCTTTCTGTTGGACCGTCGTATCGATAATCACGCGCTCGAACTCCGCCGGCCTCACTGCTTTCATTTGCACGGCCGTTGCGATGGTCGTCGCGAGCAACTCCTCGACGCCGCCTTCGCCCAGCGCCTGCCGAAACCGCACGAGGTTCGTCGGATCGCCCGGCATGCGCGGCTGAAAATACTCCTCGCCACAGAAGAACTGGAAGTACACGTCTTGTGCCCAGCGCTCACAAACCGATTCATCACTTTCGTTGTACGCGTGCTTCAGATAGAGCAGCCCGACCATCAGCCGGATCGACAGGCGCGGACGTCCGGCAGCGCTGAGGCCTGCACCGGCCAGTTTGGACGCCGTGCCGAACAGATCAATCTCCGCGCTTATCCGGCCTTCGCGAGCACGTCGCTCAAAGATCGGTGTCAACGTCGCCTCTATCGACGTCCATGGCATCCGATTCGCCAAGACCGCCAGGGGATGCCGCATATCGATCATCGCATCCAGGCGGCTGCGGAAGAAATCCGGTGTGCTCATCGGCGCTTCTCACTCCCAGAAGATAGCCCAATTCCATATTGAAACTGGGAGTTCCGCAACCCTCTATTTGCACCTATTCGCAAGCGGCGCCTGGCTTCGCGCCATTCTGCAAGACCAACTATTTATCTTGTTAAGTTCCTCGGGCCAACGAAGTGGAGCAACGCCGACTGGTTGCTATCCCCCATAAGCCGCCGCTTTCGTCGCAGATGGCTCGTGGATTCGGAGTTACAGGAACAGCATCGTTGCAAAGTCGAACGGACGCGCCTTGCCGGTTCAGAGTTAGCTGAACTGCGACACGAGCGATTATTTGTTATTCAGCTTCCCGAGCAACGGACAATGATCGCCCCCCTCTACTAGAACTGGGACGCCGTCTTGTTTGATACTTCGCGCCAATTTGCTCCTTCCCAAGTCGTCTAGCCCGTCTTCATTTAGCGCGATCAAATAAGGGGCGAAGAAATACCGTACGCAGTCAGGAACCTCCCGCTCAAGCTGGTCTAGCTCGCCTTCGTTCAATAACGAGTTTGGCTGTTCGAACTTGCGCTCGGCTCTCGTAATATATGCTTTCAATCGGTTCATGGCGGAAGAGTGCGCCGCTTGTCGGGTGAATGGCTGCAAGACAATGGGTTCTTGAGAAATCAACGTAGAAAGTACCCGAACATAGGCTTCCTCCGCTCTTGCACGATCATCTTCCGATCCGCCATACGTGTCCCGGTGTGCGAGTCGCACGCGAACCACCCATTCTGAGACCACTTTTTGTATTTCAACTATTGCCGATTGGGAGGCATTGATAATCTTGCGTTGCTTTTCGATGTCTTGTTCGCGGCTTTGAATCCACGACCCAACGACGGCTGTCAGGATGAAGCCTAAGATTAGCAACGTGGCCGGATGTCGCGTGAAGCTGTCGGCGGCTCTCAGCAGCTTGCGGTCAGGAGCGCGCGATCGAAACTTTCGAATTGTGGCCGCGCGCTTCCCAATTTTCGTCACTTTCGGCATTGGTGCCCCGCCCCTTTTGACGGTGACAAACGCGCAAATCTTTTCAGGTAGGCCGCCTAACGCGGCGTCGTTCCGGTAGCGCCTTCCTTTCTACAAGGGCCATGCCTGCTTCTTCTGACGTTGGCTGCTCGACACGATTACAAAGCCGCCTGCGGATACGCGACCCGCCTACGTGTCCGTGCCGCGGTTATGCACCGTGTGTAAGAAGGGCAGTAACTGCCGCAGTGATACCAGACGCCACGATGTTTCCTGCCGCGCCTTCGCATATGGCTCTTAAAGACGATAGCGCGTCTCGCAGCTTTCCGCTATTGGGTGAGGCTTTGCGGGACTCGACTGCAAGTTCGTCGAGCACGCCACCTGCCTCTGCTGCGAGCGTAGGCGGCAAAGCAGGCAGGGATGCTTTTGCTTGTTTGACTAGGTCGCGGACGCGTTCGACGGACAATGAGCCATGTACGTTTTGATTATTCGTCACGTTCGCGTGATCCGACACGTTGCCGACTACGCCCGCATTCTGGATGAAGAACTGTTGAGTCACAGGCCGCGCCTCGTTCTGTTCGTTAAGGGTAAATGACATATTCTCGCCGCGCACGCCCGCCTGCTCGAGTTCGAGGCTCCAGTTAAGCGTCAGGTTTCGCACGGCGTCAAAAATTCCGGCAAGGTGGCCTTTCGACAGGCGTATGGCAAAACGGGTCTGCTCTTGGAACATGCGCTGCAGAGTCTGCTCGATTTCAAACGGATAGTGCAGAAGAGCGTGGTCGCTGTCATCTCTAACTAGCGGTTCAATGGAACCAAGAGACTGCCCAATCCTCGCTTCAGTGCACAGTTCGTCCATTTGAGCGTCCGGAAACTGCACCGGCACCCACCCTCGAAATGGGTTTATTGCGCGACATTCTCCTCGAAGTATCCGATAGCTCGGAAGCGCCGTCAGGTCGGAGTATCCGTTTAGCTCACGGTCGATCCAGTCTATCGCATCGGGGAGTTTGAGCTTGGCGGCGACTAACTTTGCTGTCCGGACCAGTTGCACAACGGAGGTGTCCTCATTGAGGGCTAGGCGTTGCAGTTCAAGTACTAGCGGAAGGCTCATAGGACAGGGCGCGAATGTAAGTCCATAATTATATTAGAATACGGCCCTAAGGCCTCAACCGCCCCTTCGGTCGTGATTCACGTAGGTCGATGTAGAGCCTTTGCAAAGGTGGTCCAAACCGCCGGGTAGGCAACGGCGTTTAACTCCGGGAAGAAAGTACAAAGTTAAGCGAACCACGACCGAGATAGTTCAGGGTTAAGTGAACCAGCGGTTCAGAGTTAGATGGTCATCGCCGCCTACCGCGCAAGCATTACCGTCACCACGGTTCAAACACTCGTGAACCTCGACGCCAACGACGCGCAGCCGGACGATCCGGGCAAAAGATCAGACGACACGGCGAACGACGCATTCAGTTCGGCTCAGCGGTGGCCCGCCGAGGCGCCGACCGCCGCCGTCGCGCAGGTGGTACTCGCGGTGGATGAAGCGATTACCCTCAAGCGGCGGGCCGCCGCCGCGTGGCTGACCGCGCATGGCGACGCCGTGCCGTCTTTGCCGGTCCAACCCACGCGCATCGAACTTGCGGTCGTGATCGCGCTGGCCGAGACCTTTGGTTCAGCTCTGGCTGAAGAGGCGCGCTTCCTGCCGGTGATCGACTTCATCGCCGATGTCGGCGGGGTGAAGCTGGTGCAGCGCGTGATGTACGGCGCGCGCCCGACCACCGACTTCGATGACACCGCCTACGCGGCCGAAAATGCGCGTCTGGCGGAACTGCTGCGGGAAGCTCGCACCGCGTTCGAGTGCCTGTGTGCGACCTGGCCCGAGGTGTTCATGGCGCAGGCCAGCGACGCGCTTGAACAGCTTGGCTTGCCCCGCCTTCGCGCACCGGCGCCGCCGTCACTGAATGACGGAAGAGGCGGCCGTGATCAGCCAGACGACGAGCGCGATGAGGAGGGGGGCGATGCCTGAGCGCGCGCGTGTGACGACGGCGTCGTCCCCGGAAAAGCTCACCCAAAAATCGGCGCGCCCCCCGGAAAAGCTTACCGAATCACTTGCCCTCGAGCGCCGCTACACGACCAAGGACTTCACGGCGCTGCGCGCGTACGTGCAACGCATTGCGCCGGCGGTGATCGCGCGCACCTACTACGACCCCGACGACGATCCGCACGCGGCCACGCCCGGCGCAATGGAGCGGCACCTGACGACGATGCTCGACGCGCTGGTGACGCTCGCACTCGCGCACGGCTCGACCGCGCTCGCGGACCACCTGCGCGCGTCGATTCGGCAGCATGGGCGACCGGTGCTGACGGCGGTGACGTTCCGGATGGTCACCGAGGCGGCGCAACTCGCCGCGGCGCCGCCGCGCCCGGATCATCCGATTAGCGCCTGGCTGCGGCCGCGCGTGGCGCGGCGTCTGAAAGGCGAGGGCATTGAGACGCTCGGCGAACTGGTCGTGTTTTGTAATCGGCGCGGCGGCAGCTGGTGGCGCTCGATTCCGCGCATCGGCCCGGGCCGGGCGCGCGCGATCGTGAGCTGGTTGCGCAAGCAGCGAGCATCGCTGCAACTAACGATCGAAGCCGACATCGACTCGGAAGAACGTGACGGCGTCCCGCTGATCGCGGCCGACCTGGTCGAGGTGGTGCCGGCCGTCAAGGTGACGGAAAGCGGCCCAGGCAGCGGTCCAAGAAGCGGTCAGGACGGTAACCCAGAGGCGGGTCCACTGACGCTTGCGCCGCTCGAGCGCCTCGCCGTGCCGCACGCCCTATCGGGCGCGCACGGTGAAAATCGCGCGACGGCCTTCTGTATATCCAGGCGAACCATGATCTCGAGGCGGTGCGCGCGTATCTGAACCGCTTTCGCGATCAGCCGAAAACCTTGCGCGCATACACCAAGGAGCTGGAGCGGTTTCTGTTGTGGGCGGTGGTACTGCGCGGCAAGGCGTTGAGCGATCTGCGGGTCGATGACTGCGAGGCCTACAAGGATTTCCTGAAAAGCCCCGACCCGCGGTTTGTGGGTGAGCGCTTCCCGCGGCATTCGCCGCGCTGGCGTCCGTTTGCCTTGCCCAACGCCTCTGCGGTCGCTGATGGAAAAGCACCACTGTCGGCGACGCTTTCGCCCGACTCGCAGCGGTATGCCGTTCGGGTCCTGCGGACGGCGTTCGCCTGGTGGGTGGACGTCCGCTATCTAGCCGGCAATCCATGGAAGGCGGTCAACGATCCAGTGGTGGTTAAGCGCGAGCGCGCGATCAAGATCGAACGCGCGTTGCCTGCCGGTCTGTGGCGCAAGCTGCGCCAAGAGCTGGATGTGCGATCAGCAGAAGAGGGGGGGGCGACGATTTGCGCGCAATGGCGGGCCGTGCGCGCAGCCATTCTGTTGATGGGCGATTCGGGTCTGCGACGTGAGGAAGCGGCGAGCGCCCGGCGCGAGCATTTGCGCCCTTCTTCCTTTGGAACACCCGAGCGACCGGTCTGGGAGCTGACCATCGTCGGCAAGGGGCAGCGCGAACGCACGGTGCCGGTGAGCGCTGCGACGCTTGAACGCGCTGCGCGCGCATTGGCGCGATCGGGCTCAAGATTTCGACGGCACGACCGAAGAACACAAACGGAGCGGGCCGCTGCTGAGCCCCGTCGTCATTCCGTGGACTGACGCATCACGCCTGAGACATCGGGGCGAGCAGAGCGCGGCGGGCAAGGAGGGGCAGCCTGTAAATGAAGCGAGCTACACCGCGGATGGACTGAACCGGTTAATTAGTCGAATGATCACCGAACTCGTTCGGACGATGGACGACTTGAGCCTGGATGAACGAATGCGGCTGGGGCAAGCCAACGCGCATGCGTTTCGCCACACCTTTGGTACCCAATCGGTCGCCGAGGAGGTGCCGGTGGATGTCGTGCAGAAGGTGCTCGGTCACGCCTCTCTGCAAACGACGACCATCTATGTCCAGGCCGAAAAGCAGCGCGTGGTCGAAGAGGTGGCTCGCTCCTATGCCGGCGTCGCCGCGCATGAGACGGGGCAGTGAGCAGCAGCGCAGTCGGCGTTGCGCGTGTAGAAGGCGGTGAGGATGCTGGTTCTTCTCACGAGCGCAATGGCGGCTTCAGGACCAACACAGGTCACACAGGTTATGAAAATTTCGGGAAAGCGATCTTGACAGGAGTCTGCTCATAGAAGTGTGACCCACCGTCGAGACGTACTGCTACGTCGCCCTCAGGAAATTCAGATGAACCAAAACTGAGAACTGGTCACGATTGACACGGAAAGTCATATCAACCCGAGTTCTGTGCGTCAAGTTGTGCAGAAACCGGATGCCAGTGGTTTCAGTTGATCCTTCTGTGCGGCGTGCGGTGCGA
>NZ_JALQDC010000041.1:0-51211 GCF_023631445.1 Caballeronia sp. GAWG1-5s-s
TACTGGAATGATCGTTCCAACTTGTCAAGGAAAATGTGTTTTCTGTCGCGATGCGCTGCCTTATTGGCGGGTTAGTCTTCGCGGAGGCGCCCGTCAGACTCTGTCGACATGCAGTCTCACTGCTCGAAGCCAGGCAGCCTTCATAGCCGATTCCGGGCGGTACGAGTCTTTTCACATCGACATGCCTGCCGCGATCGTTGCCGCCATGGGACGGGAACAGCAAATCGTGTCCCGCGCTCGGGAGTCGCTCGACGTGCTCCGTGCTCCGTCTAGGGACACGGGGGCGTCGTCGCTACTTCATGGCAGTAGCTTCCAGGCGATCGTTCATCCAGGAATCGCGTGCCTGAATTTGTTCCAGTACTCGGCTATCGTGCCGCGATTAAGGAGATGGCTCAGTTCCGGGGACACATCTTTTCTCATCTGCGTAATCGAACCGTTATCCGTGAGCAAGCGAATAGTCGCGTGCCGTGGGACGTTCCCGAAGTCCTCCGGAAGGCCTCCCACCGCAGATCACGCGGCACGCATCACTACTGTCGCCGCCGGGCGTCCCAGCTGCGGCAGACCCTTTGAGGGCGAATCAAGCTTTACAGTGTGAACGGCTGTTCCACTTCTGAAGCGGTCATGTGGACTGCGGGAGCTCTAACGACAGAGAAGGGTCGGCTAGCGCCGACCGCATCGGGCGGCACGCGGCCAATTCCTGTCGGTCAGTCTCGCCTCACCGACGCCGTTCGAATGACTGGTTCTCTCTCGGACTTGCCAAATCACAGCACTCAACGATAGAGGCGACGCGGGAATGCAGGACGGTAGATCAGCGTGGTTCGAGAAGCGCTCTCCGACGAGAGAATCGGTTAGCCCGCGTCGATACGCCAACACGATCGTGATCATTTCGTTCATGCTGTCGCGCCAGCCGCCAGCCGCCAGCCGCCAGCCGCCAGCCGCCAGCCGCCAGCGCCAGCGCCAGCCGCCAGCGCTCCAGCGTCTCTTTGCCAGCCGCAATATAGCTTCCATCTTCATCCATATGGCTCTCGGGCATCTGCGATCAAGACGGCGAACATAAGTGATGCTCTCCGAAGCGACTTAAAGCGTGTTCCGAACGTGGCAGATCCGATTCCGCGTCAACGGCGATCCTAGTTGCGCCCCGATGATAAAACGCAAGGTCGATCCAAAATTTAATATAGCCAACGTATCGATCCGTCGTGCGCTGGCGTGCTTCACCGTCAATTGGGGAAACACTGCCCATTGGGCCCGACCGGGCTGGTGCAGTCTTACGGCGCAACGATTTGAAACTGGTTGGTCTAGTGCACCGTTTAGGTTCGTTGGTTACTCCGCTTCATTGGTGAGCTTAGCTAGGGACGGACCCGTCAGAACAGCTGCATTCATACGCGCGCCTAGGCTGCGCAATACGAGAAGGGAACATGTGGGGCAAGATTTAGCGCGAGCAACACCTCTCCGGGACGTTGTCTCCAGGACGCCGAATTCCTGCGCGTGCGGTGTCGAGGGCATCCGTGTCTAGTGTCATTCATGCTCGACCGGCACGACGTCAGGGCGCGGATGCGCGTGGAGCCTTCTGACCCGCCGTGACAGGCGCCGTCTCGGACATTGCAGCAAAAATCACGCGCCCTCGAACAGGGGGCGCATAATGAGCTCTGCGCATGCTCAAGGAAGTTCGATGAACGAAAATAAAAAAGGTGCCGTGCTCCGTGGGCTTCGGGGCTTTACGCACTTGATCGAAGAAATGGGCGCGTATCGCTCGAAGCAAAAAGCGCGCGAAACGGTGCGGACGCTTCGATCCGTCGCCGGTGTCAAAGGTTGTCGTGAGCGGAGCGAAAAAACAAGTGCACTACCGCCGAGCGCCTAGGTGGTAACCAGCCTATGGGGCCTGCGACGTTTCTCACTACCGCGGCATCGAGCGTGTTCTGTTCCAGCGAGCGGCGGCGAAAAGCATTAAGGCGCCATCAAAATGTTCGTGTGGGACACGACGACGTGGAATTGCGTGTCGCAGTCGCAGTCCTAGCGCTCATTGTCCCAATGCCAGCCCATCGGCTTGGCTTTGTGGAATGCCACGGAAACAAGCGAGACCAAAGCTGCGGACGGCATTGGGAGGTGCCTCGCATCATGTTTTGACTTGGCGTTTCTGAGAGGCCTGTTGGTGCCACGGCTCTCAGCGTGTGGGAGTGCGACGCCAGCGCGGCAACTACTCAAAGGTGAATCAATGATAGCGATGACGGTCATTATGATTGGAGGTACAACTATCATGCTGTTCGGCAGGACGACTGCCGCGACGATACGTGCGTCGGTGTTACGGCTTGGGGGGCTGCAACGGCTCACGGCCGGCTTCCGCCTGTCAAGAGCCGATCGATAACCGCTTCGTCATTAGGGCGCAATTACCCCGCCACATTTCCGTTGGGAATCGGCCAGAAAAGCATTGACAAGGCCACGCCGCCACTATACTGTGAACAACGAAATATTCAAGAAGCTCGATTGCTGATCACCACTATTCGCGTCGTCGGCGCGGTACTCGCTGTCCTCTCTTCTTCCTTGAAGTTTTTGTCGCTCGGCACGCGGGCTCTTATTTTTTTCAAGGAATTATCATGGATACCGGTACAGTTAAGTGGTTCAACGATAGCAAGGGCTTCGGTTTCATCACCCCTGATGCTGGCGGGGACGATCTCTTTGCTCACTTCTCAGAAGTTAAAGGCGACGGCTTCAAGACGCTCGCAGAAAATCAGAAAGTAAGCTACGAGACAAAGCGCGGCCCGAAAGGCATGCAAGCCGCGAATATCTCGCTGCTGTAACGCAATACAAGGGCCGGTCTACCGGCCCTTCTTCGGTCGGTACAATCGACAACGGCGGGGCGCGACAGGCCGTGATCGCATCGGCGCGTTTAAACGGAACCTCCCTGTCCGATGCGCCAGACCATTTAGTCAGCTCGTCCTGCTAGTCCTCTCTTCCCGAAATCGGGGGTCGACTACCGGTGATGGGATCGTCGGATCATAGCTCTTGGCGGGCAAGGTGACGCGCAGCGCTGCCGCGGTCTGCTATAAGTCGATATACGCAACCGTTTCAGCGCCTGAAAAGAGCCAGCGCGAGCCACATGTCATCGCTAGCGATCAAGTAAGCGTGCTGTGAGCGGGTCCGCGGCAGTCTGCGACCGCATCAACGATTGCCTTTCGGCCCTCGCAACGGATTAAAGCAGAGCGACTCCTGCAAAGCGGGCAATAGCGTCGCATGGAAAACGTCTGTACTCCTAGCGATTGCATGATCGGTGTATCCGCCGTTGCAACGCGCTGGATGATCCCCAACCTATCGCAGGAACACGCCCCGGAGGGCAAATGTATCCTCTACTGGAGTTTCTTTCGACACTTCCGCAGTTCCACGCAGATCGTGCTCGGAGCGAAGTGGTCCACATTGGCACCGGGTGCACTTTGTCGCGTAGGGTCAGCTGCGGACCCGAGGTCGATCCAGTACTTCTCGCTCGGTGGCCGGGGCAGCCGCTAGGCGATGCCTGCATTATTGACGGACTCGACGCTGTGAACTTCTATATGCGTGAAGCGCGTACCATGGGCGCCGAGATCGGCCTGCTGAACCGAGCGATCGGTGTACTCGACCGATCGATGGGCGGTGAGACGCTTTTTTCGAAATCGATCTACGTTTCGCCGGCGCGTGCGACCGACGATGGCAGTTGAGGGTCGGCGCTATCGACGTCATATGCGTCGCTCGCGCTCGTGCCCCGTGGCAATGACCACACTGGACTGCATCCGTGATAGGCCCGTGCAGCAAAGCCTGTAAGAAGGCGTGCGAGAAGTGCGCCGCGGACAGTCGTGTATATATTTCAGGCAACTCGCGGCTATGCTCGTCGAGTGGGAACACACCCTGGGGATTGACATGGCGACAGAAGAAAACGTACTTGCTACCTTTGAGCAGTTCAACGTTGAGGGAAGAGACTACGTCACGTTGAATGACGCATGCAACGGACTGGCGCAGTGGCTGGCGTCGGCCTGGGATCGTCTAGAGGAAGGAGACGCCCAAGTTCTGGTGGCCGTCGGCGCCACGTTGTGGCGAGAGGGCTATTCCCAGAGGTAGCTTCCGTAGTCGTTGGGCAGTTGCGACGACGACCACGAAGGCAAGGCCTGGCCTGCGGATGCCCACATGGCGAAATCGTGCCCGTTCCGCAAGCCTCTTACCGCGCTATCTCGGCCCTCCTGCAGCTTTAAGATGCAGCGCCGCCTCGGAAAGGCAGTGAGTTTGTGCGTCCGTCGTCATGGTGAGCCGAACCGCTCAAGGACTGTTGTCGGAAGGTAGCTGCCGGCGCCGGGAGAAACGACTACCTTGGTGTTCCGTGAGTGTCATCAGAATGTCGGCGTACCATGCATTGTTTAGGCCGAGCGTCTCGTCGACTTGGAAGTCGCGACTGCCGATGTCAATGGTGGACGAGTGAACGCCAAGAAGCGTCCATGGCAAGCTCTCACCCATCGCCGACCCTTCCTTTAACGGTTTGCTCATCACCACAGGTGCGCCGCTTACCCCTCGATGCGTTCGCGCATCCGTAATGAAGCATCCGGGGAACGTCTACCGGTACAGTCGAGCAGGCGCCTGCGATCGGGAAGGCAAGTCGGCTGAGCAGTCGGAGCAGCGCATCTTGCTGGGGCGTTGCGTCGTTGGCGGAAAGAAAGGCCGACAGGGACAAATCTGATGAGCACCCCCCCGAAGCGGTGCTGGGAACGTGCCGAACGAAGGGATGATCGTTGGCTGCGGCAACCAACAGCCAGCGATCGCCATTCGGGCTTACATACAGTTCGACAAGGTTAGCGTTCATTGATTGGCCAATGCAACGTAGGTTATGTGGATCGACGTGAAGCTCGATGTCGAGGCTATCGGGGAAGTGCTTGCTAGATTCGTCGTTGACCACATGACGGCTTGTGACGAGAAAGAGGCGCTCGTCACGGGCAAAGAAGAATGCGCTTGCATTGGTGAGATGCTGTGCGCTGGCGAAAGTCCTCACACGGGCCGCCGTGAGAAGCAAGTCATCTCCGGTCGGTCGGTGTAGTGTTGGAGGGCGTGCAACCCGATCAATCCGTCAGTACTACCGAATCTGCTTTGCACACAGTCTTACTTTGGCGCCTGAACGGCGCGAGGGCTCACTCATGACAGTCAGTTTCCGCTTATATCGTGGGCTGGAAATCTATCCGCTCGTCTTTCCACGCCAATCGACCTTGTCCGGTCACGGTCACAACTATGAGGACGGATTCGATGCCGCCGTGCGTATCAAAGAGCCAGAAACGGAAGACGGTCAGGCGCGCAGTTCCGTGTTAAGGCTGCCCGCCCAAAACGGGTATCAGAGCGCGGGCGATGCACGGCGCGCCTGCACAGCGTATGCAGAGGAAGTGATCGACACTTGCTCAATGAGCCGCGCGTTTTTCGGCGAGCAAACGAACCATCGCGTGCGGGAAGCAGCGACCCAGCACGATGCAACGACCGAAGCGCGCCCGCCCTCCAAACAGGTCGATAGAAAAGTTGAACATCATGCAAACGAGTCCGACGAGCTTTCGCATTGACCCGACGCCCCGAAGGGCAGACGGAGAATACATGGCGCACGCACGCATCAGCGGTAACGCCGCGGACGGCAGCCTGACCGACGTGTTTATTAGCGGTGACCTCGGGGGCTTCGACCTTCGCGCAGATGCCGTCGAATTTGCCACGAAGTGGGCGCAAGAGTGGCTTGCAACACGCTTCGGTTGATGCGTGCGGCCCCGTCGCTGCTCGCGCGCGCGAGATCCGTCCGGGTGGTCAAGAAGCATGCACGAAATCAATAGTTGCGGTCCTGAAGATTTCGGTACCTAGATATTTGTGTACGCGTGGTGGCGCATGCATGACTATCCGAAGGTTGCTTAGACCGTCCGATGCTGACTCATGTTAGTCTCCGAAGACAAAAGGGAGGCTTTCATGCACCGAACGATCCCATACCGCGGCTTCGAGATTCAGATCGAACTGACTTCTGCTGCTGACGAGAACACCTTTGACGTGACCTTTCAGATAAGAGGCGCGACGAACCTCGAAGTGCTCGGTGCGCGGGGAGGCCGCATCCCGTTGCGCAACGGTCCTTTTACTGAGCGTTGGGCCTATCTGGTAGCCGAAATTGCCGGCCAAGCCGCAATCGACGTGTTACTCGGTCCCGTCGATTGACTGCATGTTTGTTTCCCGACCCACTACACTCAGTAATTGTTGGCGTACGTCGCCTTCCGGCGTACGGTTGGATTGACGATCAGCCGCGTACGCAAACAAACGCGGTCAGCCCCGATTTTTTAAACCGGCAAGAAAGCGTCCTTCCAAGATTGTGCTCGGCAGCACAGTAGGCAACTATTTTTTGCCGAGAGCATGAGCCCAGCAGTTGGAAGCATCGCTTGTTGCCTTCTGCCGCAATGCATCTGCGAATACCTGAATCAACAGCACCTGCAATGAGGGAACCACGGAGGATCCGGGATCCATGAAACTTCGCGTCGGATACGAACTGTCGTACGAATGCCTGCAGCCTACCCCGATGATGCTGATGCTGAATACGCATTTTTCGCATGCCAAAGATGTAGTGGTGGCCGATCTCCTCGTCACAGATCCGCCGGTGCCGATAAGGCAATATCGTGATTTGTTCGGCAACCTATGCAGTCGAATCGTGGCACCTGTCGGACGTGTGGCATTGAGCACCACAGCGCTGTTGAATGTGTCAGATTCTATGGAGACGCGGCCCATCGAGGGGTGGGCCCATCCGGTTGAGCAGTTGCCCGACGATACGCTGACTTTTCTATTGGGCAGCCGCTATTGCGAGACCGATCTACTGGTCGAGATCGCGTGGCAAATTTTCGGTCAGTGCACGCCGGGCCGCGACACTGCTCTGGCAGTCTGCGACTTCGTGCACGAACACATCGAATTTGATTCCGGCTATGCGCGGCCGACCAAAACTGCGTGGGACGTGTACCGCGAACGCAAAGGCGTCTGTCGCGACTTCGCGCACCTGGGCGTCACCCTATGCCGGGCAATGAATATCCCGGCGCGCTATTGTACGGGCTATATCAGCGATGTCGGCTTGCCGCCCGTTACCGCGCCGATGGATTTTGCGGGATGGTTTGAAGCTTACGTGGGCGGTAGCTGGCAGACGTTCGATCCGCGAAACAACGCGCCGCGTATTGGACGTGTTTTGATGGCATACGGGCGCGATGCCGCCGATGTCGCAATCAGCAATGCATTCGGGGCCGCCGTGCTAACGCACTTCAAGGTGCACTGCGACCAGGAATGACCGGGCCACGCCCCTCCGACACTAAGCCGGCGCGGTAATATACGGATAAGATGCGTCGCGCTGCAATGTGCAGTTTGAAGCGAACGGTCTGTTGCGCGGAGCTGAGCGTTGTGGCGCGACGCGTGAGACTGTCCAAAGCATTGACGTCTTTCCAGCGGCCGCTTTGGAGAAGGCTGAGTGCCCGTTGCGGGTCGGAAATCCGACTCACTGACTGCAATCTGCTGACCGGCCGATCTGGGACGCACCTTGACCATTTCCGAAAGCGCAGAATCGATCTCCCTTCATTGAAGAGGAGGTTATCATGGAAACGCTTAATTCCTCCAACGCACACTGGGTGCCTTGGAACAAGGGAAGGCTGACCGGTCAGAAGCCGCCATTGAAGCTCCGTGAGATCTGGGCGATTCGGACGAGGCTCCAGATGTCGTCCAACACTCGCGAGTTGGCGCTGTTCAACTTGGCAATCGACAGCAAGCTTCGAGCGTGCGATCTGACGCGACTGCAAGTGCAGGACGTCTTCGTCGGAGGTCATGTCCTAGCTCGCGCGACTTTCATGCAGCAAAAGACGCATAGACCAGTGCAGTTTGAGATCACGGAGCAGACTCGTCAAAGCGTCTCTGCCTGGATATCAACGCGGGGATTGAAGCCTGCCGATTATTTGTTTCCGAGTCGGCTGCATGCTTCGGCACATGTATCGACGCGCCAGTATGCGCGCATCGTTCATCGTTGGATCGCGTCGATCGGACTCGATGACAGTGCTTATGGTACGCACACCATGCGTCGTACGAAAGCGTCGTTGATCTATCGACGCACCAAGAATCTGCGCGCTGTCCAATTGCTTTTGGGCCACACAAAAATTGAGAGCACCGTGCGATACCTCGGGATCGAAGTGGACGATGCGCTCGAGATGGCTGAACAGACGGAGATTTGATAGCCGGCCGGCGAGCGTGCGCTTGTCGGGCCAGGAGGCGACGCTCGCCAGGAGATATCAGCGGACGAGCGCCAGTCTGAATAACCTCTTCGAAGTTCGCCAATTCTCGGTCGCTGAGAATCGAAATGTCTCCTTGTCACGGTTTCTCCCCCACCGCTTCGCTGTCCGAATGTCTAATTATCGGCATAGTCGGGCCGGAAAGCCGCCATGCACGTGCTCGCGAGTCGTTTTCGCTCACATGTGCCTATTTACCAGTCATTCGACGTCGACAGAGCAGCGGGCTTCTTAAACTGTCTTTTCGTGGCCCAGAAAGTGCGCACAATGACTACCTCCTTGTGTTTCGCTACCGATGGAATTCGCCATGTCGCGCTTGATTAAGGTTGGAAATCATGAGTACCACGTCGTGGTACACCCGCTGGTTGCGGGCGGCTTCGCCTTCACCGTTGTCGACATAGACCTGACAGGACCCAAAATCACCGAGGCTCGCCACGACAGCGCAGTTATGTTCCCTACCGAAGAAGACGCGTACAGCCGCGGTTCAGCCTACGCACGTCGGCGCGCTCGGCTCTATAGACGTTGACTTGTCGCAGCAGCGGTGCGGCGCAAACCAGTGAACCTCGCGGGTAAGTGCTTCAGTAGTTCGCATGGCTATAAAGGACGTTCCTTCATGACTGCACCACCTCAACTACCTGTGCTGCGCTTGGATGGAGATATCTTCTTCAAGCAGCGAATTGTCAACAAGACGTTTCGAATTCAAGTCACACACGAGTGCTTGATCGACATTTTTGGATCGGACGGCTCAGTAGAAGGGGACAACAAAGCGTTGCACGTCAATCACCAAAGGATCGTTTCGATCGCAACCCGGAAGGTGATGACAGGCACAATTTCGCCGGTTAAAGTCCTCCGTGACGACTTCAGGACGTTCTCTACGGTCGGCGGCGATAGGGGCCATCGACCGAGGTAGGCGCTGCCCTTTTGAAGAGCTTCGCGTTCTGTCTAGCGACAGCTTCGCGGTTCGGTGCGAGTGGCATTGTCGCGGGCGACCGTTGAAGCCTCGGAAGCAGCCGTTCAAATGGCTACGGTCCAGCGGCTGCAACGGGTCGGGTGCCGAAGTTCGGGCCGCGGCCGCCGTCGTTGTACGGTGGTCGTCGAGCGCGATCTTCGGCAACCGGCCAGTTCCAGTCGTTCGCTGCGGGCCTTGCACGGTCATTCGTGCGGCGGATTGCCATAGGTAAGAGACATTCAGAAGGTCGAGCATCGAGCGGCTCCGAAAGGGACGATCCGCTAAACACCTATGGCGGACTGCAGACGTGGTTAACGCATCAATAGATGCAGGTTCAGCCGGGCGTGCTTAAGCGTTTCTTCAGGTTTCGTCGATGGGCCCCGTGCGCGGCTGGGCACATCCTGACGGCTAGGCGCGCGAAGTCACAGTCAATCGCAGGCTTCTTCTGCACGCCGACGTCCGCGGCTGGTTTCTCACAGCTGCGCCCAAATCCGGAAACCGGAGTAAACCGAAATGAAAATGACCCAGGTTGTAGCGGTTGTCGCAGCGATGGTCGTCTCGTGCCACGTTTGGGCGCAAGACAGACCGTCGGACCAGCAGCCGCAATCAGCGCAGTCTGCAAAGGATATCGGCGGCGTCGCGGATACGTCCGTCACGAGCGCAGGTTCGCTTTCGTCCTCTATGCGAAGTCATTCCAGTCCTGGCGATTCGACCCAGTCCAGTGAAATGCGTATGCGGTCCGACACGTTTCGCCATCACTGAACGGTCGCAGCGGAAGTCAGTGGCCGATGCGCCGTTCGACATTGCGGAAACGCCCCATCGAGCGGAAGCGACTGAACCACGCGTTCGTACGAAGCTCGCAAAGCCGGGGTGAGCGTTCCGCGAGCGCGACTTCAAGCCAGTGGAACATCTCGTCCGGCCTGTCGAGTCGGGCGTAGATCTCGGCGAGCAGGAAAGGCGAGGTGTAGCGCCGTCGTCGTCTTGCCATCAGATCTTGCAGGTACCATTCGAGAACTTTTTTATAGCCGCCCGAACACCACACTGTCCGAATCGCCTCTGCACGGGCAAATTCGTTGCAGCGCGTGAGCGCGTCGATGGTTGCGTCTATCGCTTCCTCGAAATGCTCCTCGACCTCAAAAGCGGTCGCCAGCAATTGATAAATGAGCGGCGATCTCGGGCCGGGCCCCGCGTTGAGACATTCGCGAATCACTTCCTCATACTGGCCCGACTGCACGAGCCCGAAGACGCGCGAACCTTCAAATCCGAGGGGATCGACTCTTTCTGCGAGTTCAAATTGGGCTCGTCCTTCCGCCTCCCGGCCGAGCACGAGCAACAGTCGCGCATAGAGGCGGCTGGTTTCGGCGTGGCTCGGATTCAGGCGCAGCGCCGCGAGAAACTCCTCTTCCGCGCGACGCCAGTCCCAGTCGTAGAAGTAATGGACGCCCGCGAGGGCCTGATGCGCCTCGGGAAGGCTTGGGTCCAGTTCCAATGCGCGCAGTGCCGCTTCGCGCGCTCTCGGATAGCCCTGCGACGGCGCGTAGAAGCCATGCGTCGCCGTGGAGCCGTAGATGTTCGACAACCCCACGTAGCCCAGTGCATAGGTGGGGTCGAGATCGAGGGCGGTCTCGAAGTAGCTGTGGGCGCGGATGAAATCCTCGTCATTCAGCGCGTGATGTGCGGCGAAGCCGGCATCGAAATGCACGCGGCGCGTCCAGTAGTAGCGCCCGCGCAGATACGCGTCGTGTGCGGCCGGATCGATCGGCAGCCGCCGTGACAACCTGTGTTGCTGCCGCTCGGCGAGGGCGGGCGAGACTTCTCGCGCGAGCGCCGCGCCCACTTCCTTTTGAATTTCGAGCGCGCCTTTCGCCATTGGCTCGTGCGCGCAGCTCAGGAGCTGCACCTGATCGAAGGAGCGAATCAGTTGCGCGAGAATGCGAACCCGTCCGCCTTCGCGCATTAGGGAACCTTCCAGCACATAGTCGACATCGAGCTCGTGGGCGATTTGGGCGATGGTCTTGTTGGCTCGCTGATAACGCGCAGCCGTGGTGCGTGCGATCACCAGGATCCGCTGTGGATCGAGCATGCCGACATTCGCGGAGGTCTCGTCAGCGAGCGCGACGCAAAAGCTGTCAAGGCCGATATCGTCGCTATTGTTCTCGAACGGCAAAACCAGAACGCGGATCGGTGCAGAGGGCGTACCAGGCGCGGCTTGAGAGGCCGGCTCCGCGGCCACTGTTCGAATGCCTTCCAGGCGGTACCCCTTGCCCTTGACTGTAATTAGATAGCGCGGGACATCGGGGTCTTCGTCGAGTGCGACGCGGATCTTACGGATGGCCGTGTTGATGCTGGTGTCGGTCTCCCGGTATGCATTCGCGCCCCACAGCGCCCGCACGATGTCCGCGCGGGTGACGAGTTGCCCATTGCGCGATGCCATCAAGATCAGCAGCTCCATGGGCAGACGTTCGAGCTTGACCGGTTCGCCGCGGCGTCGCAACTCGTAGCGGCTCGTGTCCAGCTCGACGTCTTCCATATTCGCAGGGCCAGGCGTGTTCATGGGCGCTCTCTCAGAGGCGATCGTATGTTCACATCCGTTGCGCTGGCCGGCCGGGCGTTGCGCGCTATCCCGAACGATGCGGCGAAAGACAGCAGCGCGCACGCCACCAGAACGAGCGCGGGTGAAGCGCGCAGTCGTGCATCCAGGAAATGCGCGGCGAGGGGTGTCAGCCCGAGCGCCAAAGTGAGCCCGAGATTCATCGCGGTGGCGACGCCGCTGAACCGGACGTCGAGCGGAAACGACTCGGCGATTGCGCAAGCGTAAGTGCCGTTCGCCAGTGATGCAACAACCCCGGCCATTACATATAACGCGGCCAGGCTGCACAAACGATTCGTCACCGCGATGAAAAAGATGGGCGCGAAGAGTGCGGAGAAAACTGTGCCGAGTCTGAACATAAAACGGCGGGACACGCGGTCGCCGAGATGCGATGTAACGAGGATGCACGCCGCGACGACGATGAGATATCTGATCTGCGCGTCGATGATCTGGGCCTGCTCATAGTGGAATCCGCGCAGATAGGACGGCAGATAACCGATCAAGATGCCGCTCGACGCACCGACCAGAAGGCACGCGCCGGTGCCCGTCACCAGGCGCATGGAGTGTCGACGGCAGAGCATGCTGAAGGGCGCACGATGGCGCGCGCAGACGGCGCGCGCGTACTCGTCGGTTTCGGCGAGACGCCTGCGTATCGCGAAGCTCAAAAGACCGATCATGCCGCCGATGAGAAAGCCGAGCCGCCAGCCGTACTCGTCCATCTGGACTGGAGTGAACGATCTTTGCACAACGAGATTGACGCAGGTCGCGAGGAGCAGGGCGAGGTTGACGGCGAAGAACACGATGCCGCACAGGAACCCCGGTCGGGCGCGGGCGGTTTCCACCGCATAGACGACGGCACCGGGGAGTTCTCCACCAAGACACAATCCCTGAATCACACGCAGCAGCACGAGAAGCACGGGCGCGGCGATGCCCCAGTCGGAATATGTAGGAAGCGCTCCAATGAAGAAGGTCGCCACGGACGCAATCATCGCGGACGACAGGAATGCAATGCGCCGGCCATACAGATCGCCCAGGCGGCCAAACAAGATGCCGCCGATAGGTCGCGACAGATAGCCGATGGCAAGCACCATGAAAGACGGCATTTCGCCGGATGTGCCCGCGTGCAGGGAGAAAAATGCAGCGCCAATGTTGGGGGCGAAGAAACCATAGATCACGAAATCGAAGACTTCGAGTGCGCCACCTGTGCTCGCCACCAGTACCGTCCAGCGTTGGCGGGCAGTCATGGCCGCCGTGGGTCGTGAACGGTTGTTTGGTTTTTTTGACACGAGGCGCCTCCGTGAATGCCGGCGATCCGTTTCGATAAAGAGTAGGGCAGTTTCGTTACTTGCGAAGCGTTCAAAGCGCTCGCGATTCATGATTTCTTTACGTCGTCTCCATTGTTCGCCGCCCGCAGCCGCCGCATTATCGAGGAATGGCGACGACAAAGGGGACTCAGATGAAACACCAATTCTGGAGTGGTTGCACCGCCTTGGCGGGCGCTTTGTTGCTTTTCGGTGGCACCGCACATGCCGATGAACATCAGTGCTCGAACGCTACCCTGCGAGGCACCTACGCCTTCGCCGCTCACGGTTCACTCATCGGCATCATCGTTGGCGGAACGATCTATCCTTACGCGAGTCCGCAGCTGATCGACGGTGTAGCCGTACAGACGTTCGATGGCACAGGGTCGTTCACCCGTCGAGACTTCCTGATGAACACCGGCATGGCGCGGCCCGGCGCGGTCAATTCCGCCGGTTTTGCAACAGGCCAGACCGGCACGTATCAGGTGAATGCCGACTGCACGGGCTCCATGCATATCGAGTTTCCGGGAGCGCCGCAGGCGGGAGCGATACTCGATGTGCAGATTGTGGTCGAGCGCGACGGTCGCCTCGTCAGAGGGGTGCTTAGCCGCGAGCAGGTGCCCAGCTCGATGCCATCCGGGAACGGCACGCCGTGCGGCTCACCATGCCTGCTGGCGCCGCAGATCAGTTTAGAAGGCACCCGCGGAGACTACGAAGGACGGAGATGAGGCTAGCTCATCCGGACGCTGCGGGTAGTTATACTCATTTTCATTGCGAGAACGCCCCAACTTGTTGCTTCCAATCGTACTACTGACCGCATATTGCGTCGGGCACCGCCCGCTTGCCAACGTCGCATGGCATCGTCGGGAACTGGAGGATCGGGGCACGTGAACGATCTGGCCGCTACGGGATCGCGTCACGCGCCCTGAGTGAAGGGTCAGTCCAATGCCGGGCCCCGGTGATGCGGGATCGCAGCTATAGCTTGACCTGTTCGCGGAATCGGCGATGCCGACACGAAAACCGGATCGTGCGCAGCAAAGCAGTAGTTCGAGGCAAGATGTCAGGTCGAGCGGCACGATGGCGCCGGTCGAGCGCGGATATGGATAGAATCGGCGCTAAGAACTGACGATCCGAAGCGCTTGTCGAGTGAAACTTAAAGGTCCGCTCCTTCTCGCAAGTGGCCGTTGATGGCCTGCAGACGTGAGCGTCACTTGCGGGTCGGGAGTACGCACCGCCGACTGGCCGCTTCCGGGAGCTCAATCCCTCTGGCCGCTGTCCAGCCATTAGTTCGAAGCGAGGACTGACGCAGCCCGACCACAAGAGACGTCCTAAACCGCGGAAAACGGGCCTTTACACTGAGTGCGGGGCGTACTTGCAGCCCCCCAACTACCGCTGCCTTCGCAAGCCGCTCTGTTGAGCGTTCTTACCGCCACAGCACAGGGCGGCATCGAGCCTCCCGGTATCTGAACAGATGCCTTCTCTAGCGAAATGCGGCAACGTGACGGCGATGTGGCCGAAGGCATCCGCACTATGCGGCCTTCGCCTAAAAAGACGAGATGCCCCCGGGTGAGAGTCGGGGGCATCTCAGTGAGATGGAAGCGATTGACGTTGGCGTCAGCGATTCACAACCTTTCTCGGCATCGTCAGAACGACGGCCGCTGCAGCGATCAACGACGCTGCCACGCAGTACAGACCCACATCGGTGCTGTGCGTCATGTCCTTGATCCAGCCGACCAGATACGGACTGACGAAGCCTGCAAGATTGCCGACCGAATTGATCAGTGCGATGCCCGCCGCTGCCGCCACGCCGCCGAGGAACGCCGGAGGAATCGCCCAGAACTGACACAGCGCGCCGAGAATGCCTGCAGCGAATCTCCCCCGGTACGTATCCGTCACCGGATGTGGAGTGACGCCTCGATCCAGCGGTTAGGGCGCACGCAATGCAATGACGGGTAGCTCCTGCACGGTCGTACCTGGTGCCGCGAGTGCCGATTCGATGCGGTGTTGCGCGAACGGATCGGCGGCATCGATGTAGCGCATCGCGGAACGCACGTCGTTCCAGCCAACGTACTGCATCAGCATCTTCAGATCCCAGCCGTTCGAGTTGGCCCACGTTGCGAAGCCCCGCCGTAGCAAATGGCTGCTGTAGCTGTCCGGCGCGGCCAGGCTTGCCGCCTGGAAAAGCGCACGCAACAGCGGCACGAAGCTGCCCGCATGCAGTCCCTCGTCGCTGATGTTTCCCCTGCGGTCTATGCTCCGGAACACGGGGCCTTCCGTCAGGCCGGACACCGCAATCCACGCCTCGCAGGCCGCCAGCCACCGGACACAGGCGTGAAAGTGCCGGGGCCTTGAAGGTCGTGCCCAACTGCGCGCGGTCCCCTTTCGTGCGCGCCAGGTACAACGTCATGCCGCGGCCCGCCTCGACGGCTACGTGCTCGATTCGCAGCCGGCTGAGTTCGTCCGAGCGAAAACCGCGCCAGAAACCCAGCAGCACCAGCGCCCGGTTGCGAATGCACGCGAGGCGCTCGCGCCCGTCGGCTTCCCTGGCGATCTGCTGATCGACCCAGGCCGTGAGCTTTTCGAGCTGCGCGAGCTGCATGGGTTTCGCCCGCTTCTCGGTTGCGGGATGCAGCGCGACGATGCCTCTGAGGACCTTGCGCACGTGCGGTGCCTTCGTCGGATCCGGAAAACCCTGCGTCTGATGCCATTGCGCGAGCGCTGCAAGCCGCGAGCGCAGGGTATTGATAGACAGGGATTCTGCGTGATCGGCAAGGTACCGCGCGATCATGTCAGCGCTCGCTGGCAGAAAGCCGCCCCATTCGACCTCGAAATGCCGGAGTGCCGACTGGTAACTGCGCCGGGCTGTGTTTTCGCGCGTCGCGGCTTCGACGTAGCGATCGATGGCAGACATGGCTCGTGGGTAAAATCAGGTGATCTGTATCGGAGACGATGATATGCAACAACGAACGTGTGCGCCAGCTGGCGTGCTCAATGAGAGCCAGGGTTTCGGCCGGTGAAGCAATGAACGAAGGAAGGGTGTTACAGGCAGACTGGGAAAACTTCACGCGCGAGGAGCTGCTCGCGGAGCTCACCCGCCTGCAGGCCGAAATCGCGCGGCTCACCGCCTTGCTGCCGGCAACGCTGCAGGCGCAGGCAAAGCCCGTGCGGGTGACCCGGAACGAACCATCGCCAGCAGTGCGAAACACGGGCGCCCTCGTACTTTCGCCCGAGCAGAAGGTACAGCTCTTCCGGCGGCTGTTTCGCGGCCGCACGGATGTCTATCCGCTACGCTGGGAAAGCCGCAATTCCGGAAAATCCGGCTACGCGCCGGCGTGCGCCAACGAATGGCGCGCCGGGATCTGCGAAAAGCCCCGCATCCGGTGTGCCGACTGCGGGCATCGTGTACTGCTGACGCTGGACGACCAGGTCGTCTATACGCACCTGGCCGGCGATCGCACAGTGGGCATCTATCCACTAATGCCGGACGGCACCTGCTACCTGCTCGCTTGTCGACTTCGACGAGGAAGGCTGGCGTGAAGATGCGCAGGCATTCCGGCAATCCTGCCTCGAGATGGACGTGCCCGTATCGCTCGAAATCTCGCGTTCAGGCAACGGCGCTCACGCGTGGATCTTCTTCTCGTCGGCCGTTGCTGCACGTGACGCGCGACGGATGGGCTCAGCCATCATCAGCCACACCTGTACCCGGACCCGTCAGCTCGAACTGACGTCCTATGACCGGCTCTTCCCGAACCAGGATGTGCTGCCCAAAGGCGGCTTCGGTAACCTCATTGCCCTGCCGCTGCAGAAGCACCCGCGCGAGCATGGTTGGAGCGTGTTTGTCGATGACGGCTTTCAGCCGTACGCTGATCAGTGGTCGTATCTCGCGTCCGTGCAAACCATGGACAGCCGCGACATCGAGGGGGTGATCTTTCGCGCCACGGGCGGTGCGCACCCGCTAGACGTCGCGTTCATCGCCGAAGAGGACCAGGCCGAACCGTGGAAGCCAGCACCCCCGCAGCTGAAGCGGCTGGCCGGAACGATGCCGGCGTCGCTCACGCTGACGCTCGCGAACCAGCTTTATCTTGAAAAGGCGCAGCTTCCGCAGGCGCTGCTCAACCGGCTCATCCGGCTGGCCGCCTTCCAGAATCCGGAGTTCTACCGGGCCCAGGCGCGCGGCTTCAGCGTATGGGACAAGCCACGCATCGTTGGGCGCGCCGAGAACTGCCCGCGCCACATTGCATTGCCGCGCGGATGCCTTGACGACGTCATGATGCTACTGCGCGACAACGACATCGCCTGCGACGTCCGCGACGAGCGCTGCACCGGCCAGCCGCTTGCAGTTCCGTTTGCCGGCACGTTGCGCGATGACCAGCAAGCGGCCGTCACCGACCTGCTGCGACACGACACCGGCATCCTGCATGCGCCGACGGCGTTCGGCAAGACCGTGACGGCGGCCGCGATGATCGCGCAGCGAGGCGTCAACACGCTCGTGCTTGTGCACCGCCGGGAGCTGCTTGACCAGTGGCGCGAGCGCCTGCAGTCGTTTCTCGCACTCGACGCGCGCGAGATCGGCACGATCGGCGGCGGCAAGTCGAAGGCGACGGGCCGGATCGATGTCGCGATGCTGCAATCCGTGGCACCCGATGGTGCTCGCGGCGAGCTGTTGCGGCGTTACGGCCATGTCATCGTCGATGAATGCCATCACATCTCCGCGGATTCCTTCGAGGCCGTGCTAAAGGGCGTCAATGCACGCTACGTGCTCGGCCTGACGGCGACGCCGGTGCGGCGCGACAGCCAGCAACCGGTGATGTTCATGCTGTGTGGACCGATCCGGCATGCGGCGAAATCGCCCGCTGGCGCGCCGCAGGTGCTTGAGGTCTTCCCGCAAAGGCTCACCTCCGCAGTGGACGTCGCGGCCGACGCGCCAATCCAGGCGGTGTTCGCTCAGCTCGCGCAGGACACCCCGCGCACGCAGATGATCGCGGCGGCTGTACGTGAACAGTACGGGCAAGGGCGGAACGTGCTGGTACTCACCGAACGGACGGACCATGTCGAAAGCCTGCAGCAGATGCTGCAAGACACGGTACAACCGCTGTTCGTGCTGCACGGTCGCCTCGGCCGGAAAGCGCGGGTGGCACAGCTGGCTGCCCTTGACGCGCTGGCCGGTGACACGCCCCGCGTGGTGCTGGCGACTGGCAGGCTCGTAGGTGAAGGCTTCGACCATCCGGCGCTGGACACGCTGGTGCTGGCCATGCCGGTTGCGTGGAGGGGCACGCTGCAGCAGTACGCCGGCCGGCTGCACCGCGAGCATGCGGGCAAGACCGGCGTACGGGTGATCGATTATGTGGATGGCGGCCATCCGGTGTTGCAGCGCATGTGGGAGAAACGCCAGCGCGGCTACCGGGCAATGGGCTATCAGGTCCGCACGCCCGGAGAAGATATCCAGCTCCAGTTGGCCTGAAACCGGTGGTGAATTCGTATTCCGTATCGTTTCTTGCTGTTTGCTGTCACCGGCACGTTAGTCGTCGCGCATTGCAGACTGAAGACCAAGATGCTCGACGAACGGATCGAAATCCCGGTCGCTGAAGAGCAGCGGCGCACCGTTTTCAATGCACCACGTCGCGATCAGCGTATCGATGGTTTTGCGGACCGTTACGCCCTGCGCTCGCAAGATGCGGTAATTGCGGGCCGCCTGAATGGCGTTATCCGGCCCCACCAGCGAGACGACATCGAATCGCGTCGTCATCAGCTGCCGGGCAGTATTGAACGCCGACTCGGCGGCAAATCCCTGTAGCACCTCGGCGACGATCAGGTCGCCGGTGACCAGCACCTCCCGGCCCAGCAGGGCATCCAGTCGGCTGGCTTGGGGTGAAGCCAGCCCCCGGAAGTAGTCGATCCACACGCTCGAATCGACGAGTATCACTGGTCGCGCCTCATGGCATCCAGGTCGCCTTCCCACGGTAATTTGCCGCGGAACTGGCGCATCTGCTCCTGCTGCTTGAGCCGGATGATCGTTTTCAAGCCAAGCTCGACCGCTTCACGTTTGGTCCGGATGCCCGTTGCGGCAAGCGCTTCGGCCATCAACCGGTCGTCGATCTCGATATTGGTACGCATGGCGCGCCTTGTAAATGTGTATAAACCAATTGAATTATACACATCAAAACGCTTGTGGTCCACGCTCCGGGTTGCGACATCCCAATTTGACCAGCAATCCCCCGGATATCGTCAATTTCCATATTTCGTACCGGTTGTGCGGCGGACAAGCCGGATTCGGACCATCACACTGGATGATCCTCCTTTATCGCAGGCCAGTAATGCCCACATCAGGCCGCTCTTGACCGCGTGCAGTGATACGTACGTACATGGTAGGTAATACAGTACGATATTCGAGCGAGGAAGCAGATGGCCCGCACGCACCGGTCTTACGCCCATGGACGTAAAGCGCGCCCGCGAGGCGTTGCTCGCGCAGGGGCAGCACACATCGATCGACGCGATACGTATCGCGCTTGGCAACACGGGCTCGAAAACCACGATCCACCGGTACCTGAAGGAACTGGAGGAAGATGAGGGCGCGTCACTCACACGCGCCGGGTCGCTCTCGGACGCGATCCAGGATCTGGTGGCCCGGCTCGCGGCCCGCCTGCATGAAGAAGCAGACGCCCTCGTCGACCAGCAGGCCGCCGCTGCGGCCGCGCAGCGCCAGCAGGCGCAGTCCGAAATCGCAAGGCTCGGCGTTGAGCTGGCCACGGTGCGGGAGCAACTCTCTGGCGCGATCGCCGCCCTATCGGCGGAGCAGGAGGCGCACGCCGGGACTCGCGTGGCGCTGCATCAGCGCGACCGGGACGTCGAGCGGCTCACCCAGCAGGTACGCGACCAGACCGAGCGCCTTGCCGAGCAGGAAGGCTTCCGCCTGTCGCTTGAGGCCAAGCTCGTGCATGCGCGATTCCCTTGAGCACTTCCGTACGGCCGCGCGCGAGCAGCGCGAACAGGAAGCGCACCGACATGAGCAGCAGGTCCAGCAGGTGCAGGCTGAGCTACGCCAGGCGAACCAGACGGCCATCGTCCGGCAGAACGAGATCACACAGCTGAACCGGGACAACGCGCGGCTCGTCGCAGAAGCGACGGCCACGACCAGGCTCGCACGCGATCAGCAGGCACATGGCGAGGCGCTGCAGTCCGCCCTCAATCGTGCGCTCACCGAGCGGGCGCGCGCCGAGGCCGAGCGCGACGCAGCGCACTCGGCAGCCGATGCGCGGGCAGCCGAGCTGCTCCAGGTACGCGAGGCTCGCGACTCGCTCCGGGCGGACCTCACGAAGCTGGCCGCGCCAGCTCGAAGCACAGCAGCAGCTCATGGTGGACTACCGGACGCGGCTGGGCGGCGCAAGCCCGTCGACCCGGCCGGCCTCGTTGAACTGCTCGATCGGCTGAACGGCGAGAAACCGAATATTTTCAGTATCGACGACGAGGTCGCCGCCGCAACGAAACGGGCAGCGCGGCCTGCGGCGAACGCGAACGCGAATGGCTGCGCTCGCGCTATCCGCCGTGGCGTCGAACTGATGGGCGAACAGCACCATCGCCTGGACGCCATTCGCAAGACAGGCGCCGACGCTCGAGACGCCCTTATCCTTTACGAGAGTCTGGCCGCGAGCGTGTTGACCCTCGTGCGTTTATGCGGCGCCATCCGCGATGGGCGAGGCACGAGTCGTTGATGTGGCGCGAAGCAGAGCATGTCCACGCGCGGGCGTTACACGCACACGCTGGCCCACACGGGGAAGCGTCACCGTTTGAGGCACTTCGACCTCCCCTGAAGAAGCCGGGCGATGCGGCAATGCAATCGTAGACATATACGTTCAGGCGGAGCCAAACCGCCGCGGTTCTTGTTTCGGCTGCGCGCCCATTAAGCGTTAGAGTTAGCTTTCGTGTGCATCAATGCTCCTCCATGCAAGCGGTCCTAAGGGCCGTTACGCTCCGTGACGGGCATCGCACCGCGCCGCTTCGACGTGCAGAAACGGGTCGGCGTGGGCCGATCACATCGGGTCAGGTCCGGCAGTTCGGGCGAGGGTCGCCGCAGACGAACGACGCTGAAACTTCGAATTTCGGCAACCGGCCATGAAGCGACAACCGCTGCGGTGTGCTGCACAGCCGTTGTGACCTCCATACCGGACACCTATTTCGGGTGAACGTGTCACACCACTTTAGTCGACATTCGCGCAGCCTGCGTCTGGGAAGACGCATCACGCGTGTCCCTTCGTGCGCGCAATTTTTCCACACGCGGAAAAGTCATTCCATTCATACCGGTCTAATCAAACCTCCCCGTGACGCCGATATTTCTCTCCAATGAATTTCGTTTCATATCCATCACGAATCACGGAGAAAAGTCATGAACAACGTCACGAACCAGCAGTTCAAACGCGTGTGGTTCATCACCGGCGCGTCGCGCGGTCTGGGCTCGCTCATCGCGCAAGCCGCTCTCGACGACGGTAATGCTGTCGTCGCCACCGGCCGCAACGCCGCCGCGATCGCCGAGCGGCTTGGAGAGTCGCCCGCGCTGCTCACCTTTGCGCTCGACGTGACAAACGAGGCACAGGCGAAGGCGGCGGTCGAAGCCGCGGTCGATAAGTTCGGCCGCATCGACGTACTGGTCAATAACGCGGGCTTCGGGCTGCTCGCGGCCGTCGAGGAATCGAGCGATGCTGAAGTTCGCCGCATCTACGAGACGAACGTGCTCGGGTTGCTCAACGTGACACGCGCCGTGTTGCCGGTGATGCGCAAGCAGCGTTCGGGGCATGTGATCAACACGTCGTCCATCGTCGGTTATCAGGCGGCGGCAGGCGTCGGCGTCTACAGTTCGACTAAATTCGCTGTGGAAGGCATCACCGAAGCGCTGCATGCCGAACTCAAGCCGCTTGGCATTCACGCAACCATGATCGAGCCCGGGTTCTTCCGCACGGACTTTCTGGATGCGTCGTCGCTAGCCGTCGGCAGTACGATCATTGGCGACTATGAAGAGACGTCGGGCAAACTGCGGCAACTCGCAGGCGAGATCAATGATAATCAGCCAGGCGATCCCGCAAAACTGGCAACCGCGATGGTCAGGCTCGTCGACGCAGAGACGCCGCCTATGCGTTTGCCGCTCGGCACGGACACGCTTAAGGCAGTAGCGGAAAAGAATGCATATGTGACGGCGGAAACGGAAACTTGGAAGGCGCTTTCCGCATCCACCGACTTCCCGGCCTGAGCCGCAAGGAACGAACGGGCAGACCGCGCGCATGCAAGCGCCGTCTGACCAATTCACACGATGCGGTCATTTCCTTTCGGGCTTGCGCAACACTGACATGAAGAAAATCGGCTTTCTATCGTTTGGCCACTGGTCTGCTTCGTCGCACTCGCTTACGCGTTCGGCGTCCGACGTCCTGCTCCAATCCATCGACCTCGCGATCACCGCCGAGCAACTCGGCGCGGATGGCGCATATTTTCGCGTGCACCATTTCGCGCGCCAGCTCGCGTCACCGTTTCCGTTGCTGGCGGCTGTGGGGGCGAGAACCAGTCGAATCGAAATCGGTACAGCCGTCATCGACATGAGGTATGAGAACCCGCTGTACATGGCAGAAGATGCGGGCGCAGCCGACCTCATCGCCGGTGGACGCCTGCAACTCGGCATCAGCCGCGGCTCGGGCGAACAGGTGGTCGACGGCTGGCGCTATTTCGGCTATGCGCCGGAAGAGGGTGAGACGCACGTTGATCTGGCACGTCGGCACACCGAAGTGTTTTACGAGGTGCTGCGTGGCGAAGGTTTCGCTGAGCCAAATCCCCGCCCGATGTTTGCCAACCCGCCGGGCCTGCTACGCGTCGAGCCCCATTCCGAAGGATTGCGCGATCGCATCTGGTGGGGCTCGGGATCGGATGCCACCGCGGTATGGGCGGCCGGGATGGGCATGAACCTGCAATGCTCGACACTGAAGAACGACGAGTCGGGCCGTCCGCTCCATGTCCAGCAGGCGGAGCAGATTCGTGCTTACCGGCAGGCGTGGAAGGAAGCCGGCCACGCGCGCGAACCGCGCGTGTCGGTGAGTCGCAGCATCTTCGCGGTGGTGAACGATCGCGACCGCAGGTACTTTGGACGTGCCGCGAATAGCGACGACACGATCGGACTGCTGGACGGCAACATCAGGACGATCTTCGGCCGTAGTTATGTGGCAGAGCCGGACGCGCTCGTCAGGCAACTCGCAGCCGACGAGGCGATTGCGGAAGCCGACACGCTACTGTTGACCGTGCCGAACCAGCTCGGCGTGGAGTACTGCGCACACGTGATCGAATCGATCCTCACCCACGTCGCTCCGGCGCTCGGCTGGCGTTAGTACTAAAGCCCTTCACCGCAACGGCAGCCAAAGCGGCCCGTCCCATGCTTTGAGTGCATCAAGGAACGCCTTGAGTTTTGACGGCATGAAGCGCCGCGTCGGATAGACAGCATGCACGGATAGATCCGGCGACGCCCAGTCAGGCAGCACCCGCACCAGTTCTCCGCTGGCAATATGCGGGTCGCAATAGCTCGACGGAAGCAGCGCAATGCCGTGCCCGCGGAGGGCGAATGCATGGACGATGTGAAAGTCGCGCGCGGCGACGGGGCCGCTTACGTGCACCTTCGCCGCTTTTCGCCCGCTGATCAGCTGCCATTCCGTTTCGTTGTTGCGGGCGTTGATCAGCACGCAGGGATGCTGGCTCAGCTCGTCGGGCCTCGAGGGGAGGACATGGTTACGCCCATAGTCGGACGACGCGACGAGGTGCCGCACGCTTCGTCCCACGCGCTGTGCGACGAGGCTTGAGTCCTGCAATTCACCAAAACGGATAGCAACGTCGACGTTTTCGGCAATCAGATCGATGAACGCATTCGTGAAGTACAGGTCCACCCGGATCTGCGGATAGTTATTTAAAAATGCCGACAGGAAGGCATAAAACGGTTCCTGTTCGAGCATCACAGGACCGGAGATGCGTAGCACGCCCTCCGGTTTCTTCTGCGCCTGGGTGATCACGCGCTCGGCGTCATACAGATGACCTAGCGGCTCGCTGCATTGATCGAAGTAGGCGCGACCCTGTGACGTCAGGCTGAGCCTGCGCGTCGTGCGTTGCAACAACGTGACGCCAAGCCGTTCTTCGAGCGCGGTCACCTTGCGGCTAACGGTTGAGACAGGCATGCCGAGTGCCCGCGCGGCCCGGCTGAAGCTCTCGAACTGCGCTACGCGCACGAAAACGGCGATGTCGTTGAGGTCGGCGAGTGCGGTCATGGATGGCGTCGTGGGGATTTTTGCAGCCATGGAAAAGACATTCCACATATTTCAGTCTAATAAAAAATGCTGACCAGGACGAGACTTCTCTTCAAGCAGTTCAACTTCCTGGAGAGAAATCATGGCAAACAAAGTCGTCGTCGTTACGGGTGCTTCCAGCGGAATCGGTGAAGCCACCGCCAAACTTCTTGCCTCCAAAGGCGCCACTGTCGCGCTGGCCGCTCGGCGCATCGACAGGCTGCAACGCGTTGCCGCGGAAATCCTGGCGAAAGGCGGGCGAGTCTCGATCCACCAGGTGGACGTGACGGATCAGGAGCAGGTCAACCGCCTGATCAGCGACGTCGTATCGCAACATGGCCGCCTCGACGTCATGGTGAATAACGCTGGCCTGATGGCGATCGCGCCCCTGTCGCTGCGCAAGACCGACGAGTGGGACCGGATGATCGACATCAACATTAAGGGCCTCCTGTACGGAGTTGCTGCGGCGCTGCCGGTTTTCGAAAAACAGCAGTCGGGCCATTTCGTCAATATCGCGTCGGTCGTGGGCCTGAAGGTCTTCAGCCCCGGAGGCACGGTTTATTCGGGAACGAAGTTCGCGGTGCGCGCGATTTCTGAGGGTCTGCGTCACGAAGTGGGCGGCAACATCCGCACGACCGTCATATCGCCGGGTGCGATCGACACAGAACTGAAGTTCGGTTCGGGCCACGACGACAGCCGCAATTTTGTCGTCGACTTCTACAAGATGGCGATTCCCGCCGACGCGATCGCGCAAGCCATCGCTTACGCAATCGAGCAGCCCGGTTCGGTCGACGTCAACGAAATCGTGATTCGTCCCACCGTTCAGGACTTCTGAAGCGTGGCGCTGCGGTGGCTAAGCGCCGGCGGGCCAGAGAGGGATTCTGACCCGTTCGCGTGCCAGTCACCGCGAAGCCAGCCCAAAGCCTTCATCGAGGAGTTCATCATGCCCGCAGCCGTGTTTTCTCTCGCATTCGCCGCGTTCGCAATCGGAACGACGGAATTCGTCATCGTCGGCTTGTTGCCCGACATCGGAAGAGCGTTCGGCATCTCGGTGTCGACAGCCGGTTTGTTGGTGAGTTTCTACGCACTGGCCATTACGGTCGGCACGCCTGTGGTCTCGGCCATGACTGCGCGCTTGCCGCGCCGCGCATTGCTGCTTGCGCTGATGGCGTTCTTTACGCTGTGCAATCTGGCGGCCGGACTTTCGACAGACTTCCCAGCGCTGCTCGCGATCCGGATCGTGATGGCGGTCGCGCACGGCGTGTTCTTCGGCCTCGGTACAACCGTTGCCATGGCGCTGGTGCCGCCCGATAAGTCAGGCAGAGCTGTGGCGATCATGGTCAGCGGCCTGACGGTCGCGATGGTGACCGGCGTCCCTGGCGGAACGTGGCTCGGCGATCTGATGAGCTGGCGGCTGCCGTTCCTGGTGGTGGCTGCCATGGGCGCGCTGGCGACCATCGGTCTTTGGCGGCTTTTGCCCGCGTTTGCGGTCCAGCGCAGCGCCGGGACGGTTCTCTCGCAGCTCGCTTTGCTGAGGAGCCGGGCATTGATGCCGCTCTACGCGATCGCTGCGCTGGGCATGGGGGCGACGTTCGCGGTGTTCACTTACTTGTCGCCGCTATTAATTCATACCACGAGGTCCACAAGCGAAGGCGTAACCCTCGGGCTGATGGTATTCGGACTTGGCTCTGTAGTGGGGACGATCGGCGGAGGGCGTCTGTCCGACCGATATGGCCCGAAGGTCAGCATGAACATCGCGCTGGCCGGCATCGCGGCATCTGTTGCTGCCCTCTGGCTCACCGCACACCAGCCGGTGCTGGTGTTGGTCAACCTGTTCGTCTGGGGCGCGTTCGCCTTCGCCGTTCCTCCCGTGATGCAGGCTACTGTCGTGCTCGTGTCTCGGCGCGTGGCGCCGGACGCGGTCGGTACGGCGGCGGGGCTCAACGTCGCTGCGTTTAACCTCGGCATCTCTGGCGGGTCATTCATCGGCGGACTGACGCTGGCAGGCGTCAACGTCCTCACGACGGTGTACGCCGGCGTGGCTCTGGCGGCGGTCGGGCTCGTCGTCGTCGCGACATATCGATGGTCGGAGCGTACAGCGGCCATGCCTGCACGAGACGCACTAGCGCGGTGCTGAGCGTCAGACCAAATCGACGACACCGGACTATGCAACGAGAAACATTATGAATCTCTCGAAACCTCATGTACTGCAGCCCGGACGACGACGTTTCGTGCAGATCCTCGCATCGCTGCCGCTCGTTTCTGCCGCCTCACTCGCTCACGGGCTGTCACCCTCGCCGTCAGGAACTGAAATGACAACTGCACACGACACCATTCGACCCAAGGCCCTTGTCTTCGATATGCAAGGCACCGTCTTCAACTTCTACGATCCGATGTTGCATGAACTGGCCCGGCTTCCCGCTGTGGAGCCGCGGCTTCAGGACTGGTTAACTTTTCCGGGACGGTGGAGCGCTGCGGCACACGACGTTATCGTCGAGATCGCCGCGGGGCGCAAGGCATGGCAGCCCAACCGCGCCGTGTATGCCGGCGTGTTGCCTGCGTTGCTTTCGCGCTATCGAGGCGGCAATGCGCTTTCCCACGAGGACAAGACCCGCTTGCTCGACGTCTGGGCAGCGATGACACCGTGGAGCGATTCGCAGCCAGGACTGACAGCGCTGCGCAAGGCCTTCGTCGTTGCAACGCTGACCAATGCGTCGATGGCGGGAATGATCAACCTCGTCAAACGCGAAGGACTGCCCTTTGACGCGATCCTCACCGGCGAATTGGTGCACGCGTTCAAGCCTTATCTGCGTGTCTACCAGCTCGCGTCCGAGTATCTCGGCTTTGTGCCGGGCGAGATCATGCTGGTGTCTGCCCACAAGTGGGATCTGATGGCGGCCAAGCGGAGCGGCCTGCTCACAGCATTCGTTCCGCGTCCCTTTGAGAACGGTCCAGGGACGGAGGTCGACACCTTGCCGGAGCCATACATCGACCTTATCGCCTCCGACTTGCCACAACTCGCGTCGCTCCTGGATCGCGGTTAAACAGATCAGCCGGGCAACGATCACAAGCCTTGATACGCTAGTCACGCGGCCTACGGACGTCCGCTGTGGGTCGCCTTGCAGACATCGACCGGCGTTGGGCAGATGACGGCAACGGGTCGTGAAGGGAAATTCCCGGACTGCATGCAATGCCTATCGCCGGTATTTTTTCGACAGAACGCCAGCGGCGCTTCTCTGGTTGGTCAAAACCCTCTAGACGCTCCACGTTATTACTGGGCTTAAACATAGGATCAAACTGCATACGCAGATCTCCCGCGTCCAACTCTCGGACAAGACCGTACGCGTTCTTACTGGGCGCATGAAGCAGATCCGCGAGCTGCAGTGATTGCTGGGAAAAAAGACGGCGGAGGTGGTGGAAATCCTTCGGGAAGCAGTGGAGTGTGGTCGAGCAAAAATCGTCGACCGGCGCAAGATGCCCGCCGTCGAGACGATATGGCGCTTGTCGCTGGACTTCATGGGCTATTAGGCGGTGTGCCGACTGCGTGGTATAGCTCTGCGTGCCTGGCCGTCACTTTGCCGTAGCCGGCAGTACCCGACCCACGAAAAAGTAAGCAGTGAGCGCGAAAGCGACGCTCTTTGTCCCTATCGCCTAGTAAGCTCAGCACCCGGTGCAGCGAAAAAGGAAGGACCCGATGCGCATTATTTCGAGATTCCACGATCATTACGACGGTTCGTCTCGATGGGATGAAAGCGAATGCGTGTACAACCGCGAGTTTCGCGAAACGCAGTTTGCGCCGGGAGGCCTGCCGCAGCCCTGGGCGGAACTTGTTGACCACGAACTTTCGACGTTAGAGCGGCTTCCGCTATTGGGAGAGGCTGAGTCCTTGCGCTCGTTCTTCGTCATGGTCGCTGGCGACATCTACCCCGCCTTACAGATGCTCCAGTGGCGGCGTACGCTCAAAGGCGAATTAACAACTAGCTTAGAGTCGTTCTACGACGCCGGTAGCGCGCTGGCAGCGATTCGTGCACACCCGGATCCCGTCCTACGCGGTGGCCCAATGGCCATCTGGACAATTGTTTTGACCGGTCGTTGACGATCGTTTTGGCCGGTGGTGAGGAGTCGAAGGGCGGCGCAGTCGCCGTAGACGATGAGAACCGGCGGCGCCGGTTGATTGCGGCGGTGGCGAGCACGATAGACCCGAAGAGGATGGCATGTCTCCCCTGCCAGATGCAGTATTCGAACAAGCCGTGTACATCACCTCCACACGTAAGCTCAATCTTTAACTGACCGCTCTGGTTTGGAGGAAGGTGACATGCTTCAGGACGAACGGCGCGCGGCGCTGTCTGCGGTACCCGTAATCGAGCGCGCGGGCCGCGCGTATTACGTCCGTATGGCTGACATTCCGCCGCCGTGGGAGGCAGCGTTTCGCGCGGCGCTGCGCGGCTCGGCCTGCCCCGCGATCGACGGTGAAGGCGAATGCGCGTATGCGTGGGATTGGCACGACTGGCTGAACGGGAGCTTCCCGCGCCAACCGTTGAAAATATGCGCCCGGGAGGGCGTGATGGTAGACACAGATAAAGGGAGGTCCGCTCATGCGTCTTTTCGTTGATACCGAGTTCACTGATTTCATCGACTGCGATCTGATTTCGATTGCGCTCGTTGCCGAGGATGGCCGGGAATTCTATGGAGAGCGCTCCGACTACGACGATTCGACCTGTACTGCGTTCGTGCGCGAGGCAGTGATACCGCAACTCGGGCAGCATCCGGGTCGGGTCTTCACGCGCGATGGGTTGCGCGCCGATCTGCTCGCCTAGCTAGCGCTGTTCGACGGCGAGCAAGAGCGCATGCTGTGCTTCGACTATGCAGTCGGCGACGTGCCGGCTGGCTGGTTGGCCTGTCACATCGGCAAAGCGCTGCGCCCGGAACGCGCCGAAATGTACTTTCGCGAGCATGGCGGCCGGCATCACGCACTGCACGATGTGCGAGCAAATCGATACGCGATGCCGGATTGACCTACATGGCCCGGATTGATGCAGATACCGAATGGGCGGTCTGTTCGCCAATTTATGGCGTTCATCGCTGACCGTTACGATGCGGCTGGTGCAATCTTTTTAGAAGCGGTGCTCGCGGCACGCATCGTCCTGGTAGCGACGCGGACGTTGCGGTGCTGTTGCGAGGAGAACATCAGCGCTTTCTAGAGACGAAGCTCGATATGGCGGACGTTGCTTTGGATGTAATGCTGGATACCGGCATCCGCATTTCTCCGCTGCCAATCTGGGTCGATGAGTGGGAGCACCCCGAGAACTATTCGAATCCCGCTTTGCTCCGAAACATCGATCGTGAGGGCGTCCGGCTGTGAGCAATTCGAAATCGACCAAGGCTCTCATGGCGGGACCCAGCTAGACCATGAGAGGCGCTGCAGGCTCGACATTCTTCGCCCCACCTCCCCGACATCGCGACGGTTGACGCACGCCGCGCGAAATCGTGCTTTCGCCACGTCTGCGCGGCGCGTATCCTTGTATCAACGGGGCAAGGAGAGAGCGATGGACTTCGCCAAGATGATTGAATACATGCGGAGCGCGGAATTCAAAGAGCGCTTTGAAGCGGCCGTAGCGGCAGATGATCGCGACTTCGGGGATTGCGCCGAAGAGGTCGCTGACGAAACGCGCGAAGCCCTTGATGGCGTCGCGTTCAGGCCGCTCGATGAAGAACTCTCATCAGCGACAGCCGTTCTCAACGAGATCCGCGCTAGCGGTCGGCACCAAGCGCTTTGCACGGAGTTAGACGAAGTGTCGCGGTTCCTATCTGGTTCGCTTCAGGTATATGCGGCGACGATCGCAACGGCCACCGCGCTGCTGCTTGCAAAGACCGCGATGCCAGGCGAGGAAGCCAAGTTTCCGGCCGAAGTTCACAGGAAGTTCGCGCCAGTACGCGCATTACCTGTCTTGGTCGAATTGGCGTCTTGCCTGATCGACGGCGAGCTAGCTAGTCGCGACTCAATACGCGACCAAGCCATCATTGACGATGCGCTGTTCAGCCGGCGCATCCGCGCAATTCGGCAGGTTATCGATGGAATCGATGTGAGGCAGCTATGACGGAAGATGAGCGGATCATGAGTGAAGAGACTGCGAAATGCCCGTTAACGCAGGCAAAGCGGGCGCGGCAGAAGCGCAGCCGCGAACTGGTGGAAAGCGGGCAATGCACGCCCGAATCGATGTTTCTCATCGCGCCCGAGATCGCTCGCACGCTTGTTTTGACGCGGCGCACGGACGACTTTTGATCGAGGCAACGAACGATGACGGGAGACGAAGGCCGATCGATGACAGATGCCGAGGCAGAAGAGGCCGAGAAATGTCCTTTGATGCAGGCGAAGCGGGCAAGGCAGAACCAGAATCGTGATGATGTGCGGGCCGGACGCCGGACGCCGGAATCGATGACCTTCGATCCCGAAGAGGCGCGAAGAACTTTCGTTCTCAAACGGCGATCAGGGGACTACTGAGCCGAGCAACAAACGATGAAAAACGAAGACCATGCAATGACGGCCGCCGAGGCCGATCCGCTATTGCAAACAAAGCGCGAGCGGCAAAAACAGGATCGTGATGATGTGCGGAGCGGCCGACACACACAGGCATCGTTATTGTTCGATGCTGATGACGTTCGTAGAAATTGGGTGATCAAACGCCGATCGCAAAATTATTGAGCCCTTTCGTCAGATGCGGACGCGCCTAGTGTTGATGGCTGAGAGGCGCCAACGGGCCGGTCAATTTCACCCATTGGTCAACGCAGAATGCTGTCGTTCAGTGATGTTCTGGGTCAGGATGGTGGAGGACGGTGACGGTCCGTCGTCGCGCCAATGCATTACCGGTTCGCACCGTTGCTGTATCCCAAGGGAAGTCGGCGAAGCCGATTCCGACTTGATCGTTTTTTTCCCAGCGCTATGCAACTAATCGTCTCCGCCGCCATCCATCCAAGGATCGCTTCGCCATTAGTGCGCGACCAGAAGAAGACGTCGAGATCGCGGTGTTTGACGTGCCCGGCGGCGTCGCGGGCGAATTTTTAGATGACCGCTGTAATCTCTAGCCGCCGTAGACGTCCCACCGGGTCGATGGGCGACAATGGGTCGCCAAGCGCCGGTCGCGCACGCGCGAAGACCTACGCCTTAGCAGAAGTTCTTGCTAACCGCCGTCAGTCCACCAAGAAGATGCGACATGTCGACAAGTCGCTGTGCGACCAGGTGGCGGACTTCACCCTCGCATTGCCATGTGCCATACACCGCGAGCAATGACGCGCCCAACGCTTCACGCCGCTGCTTTTCAAGCAGGGAGGGCCACACAATGACGTTGATGTTGCCCGTCTCATCTTCCAGCGTCACGAACATGACGCCCTTCGCGGTGCCGGGCCGCTGCCGGACGGTCACGAGCCCGCATCCTCGCGCAAGACGCCCGTTCCGGTAGGTACGTAGCGTCGACGCCGGCACGAGCCGCTGTTCGAGCAGCACCGGCCGCAGCAGCGACAACGGATGACGCCCGAGCGTCAGGCCTGCGGAGTTGTAGTCGCTCACGATGTCTTGCGCTTCCGACGGTGCCCCCAGCGTCGGCGTTTCATCGTCGACGCGCGTATCGGCGAGCATGTCCTGGTCGGGCACCGCGGCAGCCGACTGCCATAGTGCTTCCCGACGATTGCCTGCAAGCGACTGCAAAGCATTGGCCGCGGCAAGGACCTGCAGGTCGCGGCGGTCGAGTTGTGCGCGTCGCGCGAGGTCGCTCACGCTTTCGAACGGCTTCACCGCTCTGGCCGTTTCGATTCGCTCGGCCGCGCCTTCTCGCATGCCCTTAAGCAACGACAACCCAAGCCTCACGACAGGCTTCTGCCGACCGGGGCGCTTTTCGAGCACCGAGTCCCACCCGCTGATGTTGACGTCGATCGGCGCCATCTCGACTCCGTGACGACGCGCATCCTGCACGAGCTGAGAGGGCGAATAAAAGCCCATCGGCTGCGAGTTGAGCATCGCGGCCAGAAAGGCGGCCGGCTCGTGACATTTTAGCCAGCTGCTCGCATAGACGAGCAGAGCGAAGCTCGCCGCATGACTTTCCGGAAAGCCATATTCGCCGAAGCCCTTGATTTGCTCGAAGATGGCTTCGGCAAAGGCTTTGTCGTAGCCGCGCTGCTGCATGCCGTTGACGATGCGGTCGTAATACTGCTGCAGGCCGCCCTTGCGCTTCCAGGCTGCCATCGCGCGCCGCAACTGGTCGGCTTCGCCCGGCGTGAAGCCGGCTGCGAGAATCGCGACCTGCATCACCTGTTCCTGGAAGATCGGCACGCCGAGCGTGCGTCCCAATGCAGTTTCCAGCGCCTCGCTTGGATACGTGACCGGCTCGAGCTTCTGCCGTCGCCGCAGGTAAGGATGGACGGCGCCGCCTTGAATCGGCCCCGGGCGCACGATGGCCACCTCGATCACGAGATCGTAGAACTCTCTTGGCTGCATGCGCGGCAGCATGCTCATCTGCGCACGCGACTCGATCTGGAAGACGCCGACCGTGTCCGCACGACAAATCATCTCGTAGGTGGCCGCGTCCTCCGCCGGAATGTCCTGCATCTCGAAGCGCTCGCCGCGTTGCTCCGAGACGATATCGAGCGTGCGTCGAATCGCCGACAACATGCCGAGCGCGAGCACGTCGATCTTCAACAATCCCAGTGCTTCGAGATCGTCCTTGTCCCACTGAATGGCGCTCCGATCCGGCATCGCCGCGTTTTCGACCGGCACAAGACGCGTGAGCTTGCCACGGCTAATCACAAAGCCGCCCGAGTGCTGCGATAGATGTCGCGGAAAATTCAGTATCTGCGCGGCAAGATTCGCCCACATGGCGATGAGCGGATTGGCCGGATCGAGCCCGGATTCTTCGAAGCGACGCAGCAGGTCTTGCGAGTGATCGAACCACTGGTGGCTCTTGGCGACCTTGTCGACGATCTGGGGATCGATGCCGAGCGCCTTGCCCGTCTCTCGCAGCGCGCCTCGCGGACGGTAGGTCGACACCGCCGCTGCAATGGCTGCGCGGTCCCGCCCGTACTTGCGGTAGATGTACTGGATGACCTCTTCCCGCCGCTGATGCTCGAAGTCGACGTCGATATCGGGCGGCTCGCCGCGCTCCTTGCTGATGAAGCGCTCAAACAGCATGTTGCCGCGCGAGGGATCCACCTCCGTGACGCCCAGGCAATAACAGACCGCGCTGTTCGCCGCCGACCCGCGCCCCTGACAAAGGATGTGCTGGCTGCGGGCAAAGCGCACGATGTCATAGACGGTCAGGAAGTACGCCTCGTAGCGCATCTCCCGGATCAGTTGCAGTTCGTGCTCGACTTGCTGCTGCACATTGTGCGGAATGCCGGCAGGGAAACGGCGGTGCGCGCCAATGTAGGTCTCTTGCCGGAGATACGCCTCATGTGTGTAGCCCTCGGGAACCAGCTCGTCCGGATACTCGTAACGCAATTCATCCAGCGAGAAGGTACAGCGCGCCAGTACCTTCAAGGTCTCGGCGAGCGCGTGCGGCGGGTAGAGATTGGCAAGCCGCAACCGCGAACGCAGATGCTGCTCCGCGTTGGGCGCGAGCTCGTAGCCGCATTCGGAGACAGGCTTGCCCAGGCGGATGGCGGTCATCGTGTCCTGCAGGGGCTTTCGTGAGCGCACGTGCATCACGACATTGCCGGTGGCCACGACAGGCACGTCGCTGCGCGAGGCGACGTATTCGACTACGCCGCGATGGATGTCATCCATCGCGCGCTGATGCAGCGTAAGCCCGACCCACGCACGAGCGGGGAACGTCTGGCGCAACCAATCGAGTTGCGCGGCGAGCGCTTCTTCCTTCGCCGGAAAGTCCGGCACCAGAATCGCCAGGCAGTCGGGCATGCCTTTCAAATGCGCGTACTCCGGGTCAGGCCGCGCGAGATCGTCGGGCGTAAGGAGATAGCTGCCTTTGGCCGCCCGCATGCGGGCCAGCGTAATCAACTCGCACAGGTTGCCGTAGCCCTCGCGGTTCTGTGCGAGCAGGATGAGACCGAAGGCGGGCCGCTTCTCTGCGCCATGACTTGCATGAACCAGGCGAAAGTACGAGCCGATGATCAGCGGGAGCTTCTCTTCCTTGGCCTGCACATGCGCGCGCACGACGCCCGCGACCGAGCACTCGTCGGTGACGGCCAGTCCCGCGTATCCGAGTTGTGACGCACGCAGCACGAGCTCTTCACCGTGCGAGGCGCCATGCAGAAACGAGAAGTTGGTGAACGCGAAAAGCTCAGCGTAGTCGGGCAGGGCCGACGAGGGAAAGTCCACAATGCCACCTGCTTATCCGCTTATCCAAAGAGCCCGTGAAGAAACCAGCGCGTTTCTTCACTCGTGACGCTCGGCCGCTCACGGTAGATCCAATAGCAGCTTTTATCGTCTGCTTCGGCGACGAAATAGTCGCGCGTGACGAGCGCCCCGTCATGCCAGCCGGCTTCGATCCGCTCGCCGGTCGAAACGAGCTTGAGCGGCGAGCCATAGAACGGGCGATGGTTCTTGACCATCAAGCGCAGGGGCACATGCAGCAGCCAGGTCGGTCGCGGAAGATCATCGGGCGCGGACACGGTTTTGGGGCGGCCATTCGGCCCGTTCTTCGAACCGTTCTGGACCGGCACCCACTGGTTGGCGTGCTCGGGACGATGGTCAGGCGCAGGCGCTGGCCGCAAGACGTTCTCGGCGCCCAGGCGGGCGGCCAATAGTTCAAGCAGCCGGTTATGGTCCTGCGCCGATCCGCCGGGCTCCGGAAAGAGCGTATCGCTGGGCGGCTCGGCCGCCTGCACGTCGGCGGCAGTCAGGCGCACGGCGATGACCGCGGCTTGCAATTCCGTGCGTCCGAGCCGTTCCTTAAGAAGACGAACCAGATGCTCTTCGTGCCAGGTTGGCTCGGCCAGCGCAAGATCGATGAGCGTCGGCTCGATGGCCTGTCGTCCGCGCTCGTGCTCCAGCGTGACGGTCGCGTGCGTGAGCGCGAGTTGCTGGGCGGCGAGCCACCCGCACAATTGCACGACGAGCCGCCGCGCCGAGAAAAGGATGGCTTCGGCGTGCTCGACGCGGTCGGGCAACTCGACGCGCGCGCTGAAAGTCGGTGGCAATTCAAGCCACTCGTGTAGTTCGGGAGCCAGCCCATAGGCCCGGTCAAGGGAATCGAGTAGGTCCACGCCACACCTCTTCTTCAGACCTGCTCGAGGCAGGCGTTGGATATCGCTCAGCACACGGCAGCCGAGCCCGTTGAACCAGTCGGCGAAGCGGCGCAGCTCCGGCACGACCATGAAGGGCAAGCCGCCTAGCTGACGTTCGAGCGACTGCACCTTCAGCACGCGCCGGCGGCCGGCCTTGGCAAGCAGCCAGGCGCCGCGTCCCGTGGGGGCGACGCTCATACCCGCCGTCACGCCAATCGCACTGACGACTTCCCGGATTTCCTTGCATACACGCAGGATGCCGCCAAAGAGGCGCAGGCTCGCGGTGACTTCCACGACGATGGTCTCTTCTTCGCACACGGCCACCTGCGGCGAGAAGCGCAGCAGCGCAATCGCAACGTCGCGCTGCATGTCTTGCTCGCGTTCCGCGCTGCGGTCAAACATGAGCGCATCAGGCGCGAGCGTCACAACTCCGCCACGCTTCATCCCGACTCGCACACCCGCGTCTCTGGCTACCGCATCGAGCACGATGACCTTGTCGCGCTCGAGCACCACGCGCCCGTGCTCAGACGGAGGCGACCACCTCGGTCGAAATACCTCCAGCGAAAGCCGGGGCAAGTGAATGGCGACGAACACGGCCATAGGAACTCAGCAGGATCGGCGACGGTTGTAGGGTGACGGACAGTTGCTCAGTCTGGGCGGGACCGCGTCGTTTAATGATGTCGACCGCGATCCCGCCCTCTGCCGGCCTCACACCGAGACGTAGCGTCGCCGGTGACGCGTCCTGGGCGCTGGCAAGCGGTCGCACCAGGACCAGCAACGTCTCGGTCGCTTGGGCCACCAGATGCAAGCGTCGCAGTGCCTCCGAGCGGATGTGCTGTTGCCAGAGGAGCAGCGCGCCGCAGGTGCCGGCCTGCAATACGCGCTCGGCGCACCACAAGGCGTCGGCGGCCTTCGACGCACGCAGCCACATCAGCTTGTCCACCGGCACACCGAGATAAGAGAACGCCAGCGCATTGGGCACATGGGGCGCCTGCAGCAGCACGACAGGCCGCTGACTCAGACGGGTGAGTGCCGGGCGCATCAAGCGCATTTCGCCGATCCCGGGTTGCTGGACTAACAGCTCCACGAGCGCACCGAGTGGCCAGCCGCCGCCGGGAAGTTCCGCCGACAAAGCTGCGTAGCCGGTGTCGACGGTTTTTCCGTAGGCGCGCGCGAGCTGCGAGCCGCGCCACAGCGCGGGGTGGATGGACTCGACGTGTTTGGGCAGGGCGGCCATTTTGCATAAGTACTGTATGGATGTACAGTACTTTACATCGAAAACGGCAACATGGCATTGCGCCCTTTTTGTGGCCGCGAGACGGCAGGGTGGCTATCCTCTAGCTCATTGCGGTGAGGGGCCGCGCATCGTCGGTGTGGTATCCCCGACAGAGTCCCGGGCCGTGCCCGCCGGTGGAAGCGAGCGACCCCCGTTGATTCCGGCGCATGTGTCCGCAGTTGCTGGTGACGACGGGTGCGTCCGATGTGGACCACAATGAATTAAAGGATGAGAGACTCGACGTATGTCTGAACCGGATAACCACGAAGTATCGGAAGCTAGGGCGGAACTGCTGTGCTTTCTAGTCGCAACTGTCGCGGCCTCGTATTCGCTGACGCACGAGTGGCGAGTCGACCACGTGGTGGAAAGTTGCCGAATCTGGCTTCGACGCAATCAGCTTCACATGGACTGGCTTGAACGTGTGCGTCTCGGACAATTGGCGCTCAAGATCGCGAGGCGAGACCTAAAAGGCGCCGGCATTGCGGTGCGGCAGTCGAATGTCCAGGCGCTCTTCACGGGCGACATGCAACTCAACTATTCCTGCACCGTCATCAAGAAGATGCTGGCGTTGTGCAAAGAGGCTCTGTGAAGGGCCGGCCGGCCTGAACCAATACCGCGAACATTGAACGAGGAACTTCCCGCATGTGCTACTCCGCGCAGATCCAGGCCGACTATCGTCGCTATGTGAAGATGTTCGGCGCACAGATGGACATCCGCGAGTTCGCGCGCCTCTTCTGGGAGCGCGCGGAGGGCAGCAAGGCCAGAATTCCTAAAGCGGTGGAAGATGCGTTCCGTGAGCCCGCGACCGACGACGAGCGTCAGATCAAGGCGTTCATCGACCGGTACAACACGGAACAGACGACGAAGCTGGAGCAGGAGGTCTTCAAGCAGCGCACCCGACTCGCAGATGCGGAGCGCACATTGCAGACGAAGACCACTAAGGCAGCAACCGAGAGCAAGCGCATCGCGACCGACAAGATCGAAGCTGCGTTGCGTCGCCTGGCAGATATCAACCGCATTGAGCAAGAGCCGCGTGATTCACGCATCTTCCCCGGCTACTACGCGCCCGTCCTCGTGGTCGAAGATGGGCAGTACGTGGTCAAGCCGATGCGCTACCAGTGTCGCATTGCAGGTAAGCCCGCGAACTATGACATCAAGTACCCGGGCACGTACAACGCGCGGCGCGACAGTCTCGACAAGTTCTGGAAGCCGTGCTTCGGCTACACGCACGGCTTGCTGCTGGTCGACGTCTTCTATGAGAACGTCACGCGCGCGAAGTGTGAGAACACCTTGTTTGAGAAGCACGACGGACCGCAGGCGCCGGGCGAGAACGTCGTCCTGGAGTTTCGACCCGATAACGGCCAACTGCTGATGGTCGCCTGCCTGTGGTCGAAGTGGACGGCGCCGGGTCAGCCGGATCTTTTGTCGTTTGCTGCGATTACGGACGAGCCGCCTGCTGAAGTCGAAGCCGCCGGTCACGACCGCTGCATCGTGCCGATCAAGCAGGAGAACGTGGACGCTTGGCTGAATCCCCAAGCCTCCAATCTTGCCGCGCTTGATGCGATTCTGGAAGATCGCGACCGACCGTACTACGAGCACCGGCTAGCAGCATAAATCGCCGCAAGCGGGCGATACGTGCATCCCTCGGAACACCTCTTGCTCGTCCATCGTTATTCTTTACTGAGGAGGCAGCGATGGCAGGCGACAATTCGTATAAGCCCGGTGAAATCGTCAAGGTGTCGGGCATTTACTCCGTGGTCCATGAAGATGGGAAGGATACGTTCGAAGTCACGTGTGTCGAAGGCGAGCACTTTCCTCCGACGCGCAGCGGCAAGGGTGCCCACTATGAACTGAAGTACGGCGCTACCCACTCGCACAAGCACAGCGACTTGAAGGGCACCGAGGCGCGTAGCTAATGTCAGAGCCGCTGAGTGAGACTGCGACCCGTCTAGCGCTTTAGGCCGACTGCCCGGCGCATCGCGGCGGTAATGCCTTGCCGCGTGCGCCAGTAGCCTTCCCAGGGGTCTGCTGCGAGCGTGCGTTGCCGATGTATGGCTTGCGCCATTGTCCACTGGTCGCCGCTCTTGACGTCGTTCAACTCATCCCATGAGATCGGCATCGACACGGCCATGCCGGGGCGAGCCCGCACTGAGAATGCGGCGACCGTGCTGGCGCTTCGCCCGTTGCGCAAATAGTCGATAAAGATCTTGCCGACGCGATTCTTCGGGCCCAGCACCGCTGAAAAGCGTTGCGGTACCACGCGGGTCATGTGCTGCGCCACCGCCTGTGAGAAGAGCTTAACCTCATCCCATCGTTGTCGGCGGGTGAGCGGCACGACGATGTGAAAGCCTTTGCCGCCGCTCGTCTTGGCGAATGAGCGCAAACCCAGCTCATCCAGTACCACCTTGACGAGCGAGGCGGCTTCGAGCATCGCCGACCACGGCAAAGCTGGGTCGGGATCCAGATCAAAAATGACACGGTCAGGATGTTCGAGATCGGGCGCCACGCCATTCCATGACTGAATCTCCACGACGCTCATCTGCGCGAGTCCGACCAGCGCGTCGGCGGTGTTTGCGACCAGCAGCGGCTTGTGACCCGGATACAGACTGACGGGCAACTCTTCAATGCCGGGGATGCGCGCGCGCTCGGAGTGCTTCTGGAAAAACAGCTCGCCGGCAATGCCGTCGGGCGCACGCACGAGGGCAAGCGGTCGGTTATGCAGGTAGGGCAGCGCCCATTCGGCGATGGCGTCGTAGTAACGCACCATGTCAAGCTTGGTGCGGCCTGAGGCCTGATCCATCACGCGCTGTGGGTTGCTAATCTTGATGTCGCCGACGACGACCGTGCCGCGCGGACCTGGACGTTCGCGCGTCGATCCGATCGCCTTGGGGGCATCAACCAGCGGATCGGCGATCACCTTCTCTTCTGTCACCGCGCGGGCCGGCTTGTCTTCGCACAGCGCATGAAAGACAGGATGGCGAATTTCGCCGTTGGGCGTCCATTCGAGAAACGCGACCTCCGCCACGATCTCAGGCTTAAGCCAGTAAAATTCGCGGTCGCGCTCGGGTTGGGGCGCGTTATAGAAGGCAGGTTGAGCCTGCTGCAAAGCCTGGGCGCGCCTGCTGAATGCAGCACTTCGCGCGGGCGCGAGGTGAGGCGCCACATGGCCGGCATACCGGAAAGCGCCATCTGGCTCGTAGACGCCGAGCAACAAGGAACGCACGCCTGATTTCGCGCCTCTCAACCGCGAGAAGCCGCCGATCACGAACTCTTGTCTGAGGTTGCACTTCAGCTTTATCCAGTCGTTTGAACGTCCGGACCGGTACGGCGCGTCTGCCCGCTTGCCGATGATGCCTTCCAGCTGCATCTTGCAGGCGGAGGCTACGAGTGAGGCTGGATCTGCCGCAAAATCGTCGGAATAGCGAAGGAGCGGACTCTCGACGCTTTGCATCAATTTCTGAAGGATGGCCCGCCGAGCCCGCAACGGCTGCTCCCGGAGATCGGTGCCGTTGAGCCACAGCAGGTCGAAGACGTACAGAACAATGTCCGCCGTGCTTCGTCGGTCAAAGGCGTTCTGGAGGGAATTGAAGTCGGGCTTGCCGGCAGCGTCGAGCACCACCGCCTCACCGTCGATCCACGCGCTTTCGACGGGCAGCGCCTCAAGTGCGGCACGCAACCGCGGCATGCGGTCCGTCCAGTCGTGCCCGTTTCGGGTAATCAGCTGGACCTCTGTCCGCTCGATGCGCGCGAGCATCCGGTAGCCGTCGAACTTGATCTCGTAAGACCAGTCGCCTTCCGCAGGATGACGTTCAACCAGCGTCGCGAGCTGCGGCTCGATTAGCGCAGGCATTTCGCCCGGCGGTGTGTCCGGCGCGCGCACGCGCGTCGCGCGCGAACCGCCCCAGCGCCCCATCTCAGTCCTCCGAGCCCGGTGGCAAGTTACCGCCGCCATCGTCATCATCGCCGCTCAAGAAGAGATTCGGCGGATGAAGCGCCTGCGTCGTGTCAATCCCAGCCATCTGAAGGGCTGCATCGATGCATTGAAGTTCGCGATGGAAGCGCATCTGCCAGCGCGACGGCGGTTCATCATCGCCTAGCACCGTCATGCCGTTGTGTATGACAAGGGCATATCGTGCAACCAGCAGCGCATCGACGAGCTGCGCTTCGCGTTTGGCTTGTTCTAAGAATGTAGTCGCTTTCATGGCGTCGCATCCTCCGGACTCCATGGCGCAAGCGCTGCGCCCGGGTTGCTGTTGAGCGCCAAGGGTCCATAACGGGCCATGCACCGTTATCGGCTCTGCCCGCTCAACGGAGCGGGCCTCATTTGAGCGTCGGTTTGCGTCTACGAGTCGCAGTTGCCGTCCCGCAGCTAGGCATCGCCGCATAGGGACGACTTCAGCGCCCGTTCCGCCGGGCAGCGCGATCTTCAGCGACTGCGACAACCGGCAAGTTTCTACCATTCACCTGCGCATTGCCGCGTTGGTCTCTAGTGGGCTAGCGGTCCAAGTCCAGGACCAGCCGGTTGAGCCGACGACCAGCGCTCAAGCAAAGTCGCTTCGCAATAGAAAGGCGGCCGGATGGGTATGCGATCTGCTCTTTGCCCCACAACGCTTCCAGGGAACGCCCATGCTGACCTCAGTGGTTTTGAAAGGTATTCGCCTCTACCAGCGCTACGTTTCTCCTCGCAAGGGCTTCGCATGTGCGTACCGCATCCACACCGGTGGGCAGAGTTGTTCGAACTTTGGCTTTCGGGCGATTGAACGGCACGGGCTGACGCGGGGCCTTAAGCTCCTCCGGCGGCGCCTTGATCTCTGTGCGTGGCATCACTACGGAGAGCGCAACGTCGGACTCGCAGGTCGCCCGGCCGTTGTACGCCAAGCTGGATTCGTCTACATAGGTGGCGATGACGGCTGCGCGCCTGGTTGTTCGCTTGGCGAATGCGGCTTCGCCGAGAACTGTGCATGTGACGTCTGCGAGATCGGTGCGTGTTGGGTCGCGCTCAGTACATGCTCCGGCGGAGCCTGCGGAGGCGGTCGCCAGCGCGAAGCTTGGCGGCGAGATGCACGCGCCCAGCGCCGCAGCCGCTACGGTCCAGGTCGGCATTGGTAATTCGACAGCCGTTCAACTGAAGACTGCCGAGAGTCGCTAACGGCGGATCAGCCGGCAAGGGCGTGGGGCGGCTCGCGGCCATTTTCGGCCGGTCGCCCCTCTCGCGAAGTCGGCCGTTCGAACGGCTCCTTCCCTGCTGATGGCGGCCGCTCAATGGCTCGGGAAAATGTAGCCTTCATGGCACGTCGCGTCCGCCCCAGGAAGGTGTGCTCCTGGCGCTGCTCCGGTCAGCGAGGACGCAAATCGAGCACTAGTGCGCGCTTGTCTCGGCCATCACCTATCGTCAATCTGGCGCGAAAGGTCAGCTACCGACAACTTGCCAGCAAACGGACTACCACGGAAGCGTCTCGCCACGGTAGTTGTAGTAATGAAGTCCTGCTTTGCCCGACGACGCGGCTATCTGATCCACTATTCCGGGGATGCTTTCATCAATGCTCAGGGTCGCATCGGCGCCGCCCATGTCCGTCCGAACCCACCCAGGATCGACCAGCGCGAGGCTTTGGGAAGCGCTCGCGTGGCGCACGGCAAAGGAGCGCATCAGCATATTCAAAGCCGCCTTGCTGGCGCGATAGACTTCCCATCCACCGCTTTCGTTCAGTGTCACGCTCCCAAGACTTGAGGACATAACCGCTATCGTTCCTTGTTCTTTCACCTTGTCGTACAGCCGCTCAATGATGCGGATCGGACTCAACGCGTTTGTAACCATTAAACGGCTGAAGTCCTCGGTGGTAACCTCGTCCGCTCGATCCTCTGGACCAAGAGCGATACCAGCATTGACATACAGGACATCAAACTCGTGAACAGGCAGTCGGTCCGCGAGGGCCTCAATATCAGAGCTTTCAGTGACGTCCATCTGCTCGACACGTATCTGCCCCGGAAACGCCTGTTTTATGCGATGCAGCGGCGTATTGCCACTTCGTACGGTAGCGACGACGTTCCAGTTTCGCGAAAGCCACTCTTGGGCGAGTGCGAAGCCTAGTCCACGTGATGCACCAATGATCAAAACTTTGTTAGAACTCTTCATGTATCGATTCCTCCGACATTAAGAATGTTGAGATGGCCATTTCAAGACCTAAAGCAACCGCTGCCGCACTTGGTTTGGCTATCGGAAAGTATGTTGGACACCTCGCACCGCATGCAATCGCCGGAGAGTCATAAGATATATGCGGCCGAGTAATGACGGGGCCTGTCGCCGCTGCCAAAATCTTTCCTCGTGAGGAAAATCGGGTCGCGGCGGCGAGCGGACGGCCACAAGCCGATGTTCGCGCCGATCACGGGAGCCTATCGAATGACGGGCATGCATCCGTTGCGGCGGGGCCGGTTTATTAGGGGAGCGCTTTCGTGAACGGAAGTCAGATGACAAAGACCGATCATCGGCAATTTCACCGATCCGATGTTTTGACGCGCTAGACTCCCCCTGAACACATCTCAGCCAAAACTCAACCGCAACAGGGACTTTCACGGTCCGCAAGGAAAAGCAACGGCATGGACCGGATGGCAGCAATGGAAACGTACGTCAGCGTGGTGGAGGCTGGCTCATTCTCGGCGGCCGCCAAGCGGCTCAAGCTCGGTCAACCGGCGGTTTCGAAGTCGATTGCGCAACTCGAAGAGCGGCTCGGCGTGCGGCTGCTGTTGCGCTCTACGCGCGGCCTGACGCCCACCGATGCAGGTCAGCGCTTCTACGAACATGCCAGACGCGCAATCCAAGAGGTAGACCTCGCCGAGCATGTCGCGCGCGACGCGACGACCGGGCTATCTGGAGTGTTGCGCATCAGCGCAGCCGTGACCTTTGCGCGGCTGCATATCCTTCCGGCGCTGAAGACGTTTCTGGACCGGCACCCTAACCTGCAGATCGATATCGTGCTGGACGATCGCACCATCGACCTGCTCGAAAAGGGCGTGGACGTGGCGCTGCGCATGGGCTCGCTCGACGATTCGACGATGACCGCACGGCGCGTAGCGCAAAGCCGTCGGCTGGTGGTTGGCACGCCTGCGTATCTCGCCGAAGCGGGCGTGCCCAAGACGCCTGCGGAGCTTAGCCAGCATCAGGTGATCGTATATTCGTTGCGAGGCGGTGGCGAGTCGTGGGCGTTCAGCCAGCAGGGAAAGGAAGTGGCGGTGGTGGTGTCGGGGCGCGTCAGCGTGAGCGCCGCCGAGGGCATGCGTACGACCTTGCTCGGCGGCATGGGCCTGGCAATCGCGTCTGAATGGATGTTCTCGCCGGAACTCGCCGACGGCACGGTCCAGGCGGTATTGACCGACTGGGAATTGCCCCCAATCGACCTGTGGGCAGTGTTCCCGGCCGGACGCCTGGTGAGTGCGAAGGCGCGTGCGTTCGTCGCCTTCGTGGAGGAGGTACTCGGTGCCGCAGGCACCGACACCGGCAGCGCGCCTTTAGAAAGCCAGCTTGCCGATTGATGCACCGCCGTCGACGTAAAGCGTCTGACCGGTCATGAAGCCGGCCGCGTCGGATAGCAGAAACGCGATCGTCGCGGCAATTTCATGGGGCTGGCCGAAGCGCCCCATCGGAACTGCGGACAGATAACGCTTCTCGCCCTCGCTGCCGGGGGGATTGTTCGCGCGAAACAGTACGGTCTCGGTCGGGCCAGGCGCGACGGCATTCACCGTAATGCCCGTGCCCGCCAGTTCCAGCGCCCACGAACGCGAGAAACTTACCAGCGCGGCTTTCGCCGCTGCGTAGGCCGTGCGTTGCGTCATGCCGAGAATCGTCAGACTGGAAATGTTCACGACGCGTCCCCAGCCGCGTGCCTGCATGCCGGGAAGCAGCGCCTGAACCGTTTGCACGGCAGGGTGAAGATTCAGCGCGAGAACGTCGTCGAGATCGTTTAGCGTGACTTCTCCGAGACGCTGCGGCCTGACTAATGCGACGTTGTTCACCACGCCATCGAACGCGTGACGTCGCACGAGGTCATCGAGTACCGCACCGGTTGCGGCACGGTCGGCCAGATCGACGCGGACCAGTTTGCCCGGAAAATCCCTTGCTTCGCGCGCGAGACCCACCACGTGGTGGCCATCGGCAATCAGCCGTTCTGTCAACGCGAGGCCAATGCCTTTAGTCGCGCCGGTGATGAGAACTGTACGTTGTGTCATCAAATGTCCTTTAAGAACCGGAAGGAATCGAAAAGCCGCGCCGGGTTCTCCGGGCGCGCCAAGGCTGTTGCCCGGCGTTGAGCGGTAAGGCTCAGGCGTTGGCCGTCGCCTTTTCCAGAACCGAAAACATGTCCGATGGATCGGGACGACGCGTGTAATCCGGGTTGACCTCCGAATACAGCACAATGCCATCCTGTCCGATGACGTAACGCGCGGGCATCGGCAAGGTCCAGCTCGGGTCGTTATTGAACGCGGGCAGATCGTTTTTCAGGTTCTTGTACAAGTCGACCAGATAGTCGGGCAACGCGAAGCGCAATCCGAAGTCCATGCCCGTCTGACCGTTCACGTCGCTCAGCACCGGAAAGCCCAGTTCGTTGGTGCGCACGGACTTGCGGCTGTTGACCGGCGTTTGCGGAGAAATCGCCACGACGTTCGCGCCATAGGCCTGAATCTGCGGCAGCACCTCGTTGATGGCCTGCAATTCGATATTGCAATACGGGCACCAGACACCGCGATAGAACGTCACCACCAGCGGACCCTTTACCAGCAACGCAGCGGACGACACGTCATTGCCATCCTGATCCTTGAGGTTGAAATGCGGGGCGCGGTCGCCGGCCTTGATCGCGCGGCCCGCTTGTCCGCTGGCAATCAGTTCTGCTGTGGCGCGTTCCATCACCGGATGAATCTCCGCAGGAGCGTTGAAGGGCGGCTTGCCAGCCTTGAAGTCGGCCCGGAATGCGTCGAGTTTGTCTTGCAGTGACATGAGTGTTCTCCGTCGAAAGGATTAAAGGAATAGTGGGTTCAGGCTGCGTTCTGTGCTGCTGCGAAGCGAGCCACTTCGGCCGCCGTGATGCCTTCGAGCGCTAGGCCGTAGCCGATGCCTTCGTCGATCACACGCCGCAGACGTTGAGTCAGGCCAATGCGGGTGTATTTGGTGGTGAGCGGGGGCTGTTTTGCGATCGTCGCGGCGATGTTGTGCGCACGTTCGAGTAACTGATCCGCAGGCACGATCTCATTCACCACACCCAGCGACTTCGCCTCTGCAGCGTCGAGCTTTTGCTGCGTGAGTACGAAGTACCGGCCGCGAATGCTGCCGATCATTTCCGGCCACAGCAGATGCACGCCGTCGTTTGGAGCAATGCCGAACGCGGCGTGCGGCATGTCCTCGAACACGGTCTCGGGCGTCGCCACCACGATGTCGCACAGCAGGACATATTCCGAATGCAGCAGGACCGGGCCGTTGAGCGCAGCGATCATCGGCACTTCGATGTCCAGGATGTTCATCAGGATCTTGCGGCCTTCGCGGAAGATCTTGTCGTAGCCACGCGGCGTGAAGAACTCGAAACCTTCCGGCGAGATCGCGTCCATGAATGCGTCGCCGCTTCCTGTCAGGATGACCACGCGGTTATCCGGATCTTCACCGATCTGATGAAACATATCGGTGAACTGCTCATGCGTGTGGCCATTGAAGACGAGCTTCTCGCCTTCGGTATGGAAACGGACTTCCAGCACGCCGTCCGGTGTACGGGTCAGGCGTGCGTTGGGATAGGCGTTTTTATAGCGGTCGAACGTGGACATGGCGGTCTCTCGGCGAACTTCTATATGGGTTGGACGGAGCCGTAAGGGCTCCCGTGGACGGCTTAGGCTGCAGCAGCGACAGCGACCGGTTTGGTCCACTCGTTACCAGCCATGAAGCCGTCGAGTTCCGTGTGGACGATGTGGTTCGTGTAGTTGCTCATCACCTTGGTCGCCACGCCGAGGATCACTTCAAGGACGTTCTGACGGGTGTAGCCGGCGGCGAGAAACGCGTCGACATCGGCGTCCGGGACGAAGCCGCGCTCACGCACCACGAGGGTCGTGAAGCGATGCAGCGCTTCTAGCTTTGCATCGGGTAGCGGTGTGCCGGCGCGCAGTGCCGCGATTACGCCTGCGCCCATCTTGATCATCTTTGCGAGCGTGCTGTGACCGGCCATGCAGTAGTGGCAGTTATTCTCGAAGTTTGATGTGAGGTAGACGACCTGCTGTTCGTGCGGCGTAAGCGTGCTCTTCGAGAACAGGTCCCACAGCGCTGAGTAACCGGCCAGCAGCGCGGGCGACTCCGCCATATGCGCCTGCAGGTTGGGGACGAAGCCAAAAGCGCGCTTCGTGTCATCGAGAACGGCCTTGGAGGCGGGCGGTGCGGTGTCGATCGTGTAGGTTTGGAAGTTGCTCATCGTGTTGCTCCTGTTAGCTGACGGTGAGCAAATGATGAAGCTCAGCGCTTCTTCGAAGAAGGCAGGCGCCGTCGATAACAGTCATTCCTAGGAGGCATAAAGCGATGGGCATCGAAGCGGGTAGACCGAAAGACACTGACGGTCCCCGCACCGGGAAGAATCGTTCAGGGTTCGATCGACTGCCTCCTGTCATTCGGCGTTGGTATGGGACGAGCTGCTTCCACTTCGAAAGCGGACGCACAACTCGCGGGGAGCCATTGGCTGCTTCGGGTCGGCTAGCGCCGAACGCATCGGGCGGCACGCGGCCACGGGCTGACGTTCGCAACCGTCGCCGATCCGGCATTCAGATGGCCGGATCTCGTTCGCAATCGGACGCCCGTTGAGGCAGAACTTTGATGGTCCATCGCTGTTGGAACCGAGAGGTGCGACAATTTAGGGGCGCTTTAGCGCTGATCGAACGAACTCGCGGTGGACCCTTCGCAACGGCCGCAGCATCGATCAGTATCGGAGGAGCGGGCTATGGCTAACTTGCAAGCACTGGACGAACCGGTAACCGGTGTGCCAATCGTCGGATCGCTCGCATGGACCGGAACGGCGTTTTAATAGGCCCAGCCAACGAGCTACGGGAGACCATGCAGGCAACGCTTGCGATACTAAGGGCGGACATGGAACTTTTCGAGAAAACGTCGCCTGGAGGTCCGGCTGGCCTGACCCGCAATGAACACCATTACATGATGGCGTTCCGTACGCCTGGACCGCACGGCGCGCCCACAGGACACACGTCATGAATTCAGCGGACGCCGAGCTGACCCCCGAGGCCTCGAAATCACTTCGCCCTCGCGACATCGTCGTGGTCGGCTCGTCTTTGGGTGGTGTCGAGTCGCTGCCGGAGTTCTTCTCCCACTTTCCCGCGGAGATTGCAGCCGCGTTCTTTGTCGTCCACCACCTAGGAACGGGGTACCGTGGGCAGCTTGACCGCCTGATTGGGCGACGCAGTCGCTTGCCGGTGAGCTTCGCGGCAGACGGCGAGTTGGTTGAAACCGGCCGGGTCTACGTTGCGCCGCCCGACGCGAACATGACATTGGAGCGGGGCCGCGTCGTCGTTCAGCCGAGCCCGCGTGAAAGCTATCACCGTCCCTCGATTAACGCTTTGTTTCGATCGGCGGCGGTGGCCTACGGGCGGCGCGTCGTCGGCGTCGTGCTCACTGGGACGATGGAGGACGGTGTCGCCAGGTCGTGGGAGATCTGGCGTCGAGGCGGCCTCATTGTCGTCCAGGACCCGGCCGAGGCCCAGGCGCCGGATCTGCCAACGCGCGTCCGGGAGACAGTCCCTGTGGACTACACGGCGCGGTTGGCCGACATTGCCGAGTTGCTGCTGGACTTCGCCACCCGCCCGCGCCTCGCGCCTCCGGTGGCCGGCGACTTCCAGGCGCGGGTGATGATCGTCGAAGACGAGCGCATCGTCGCGAAGAGCCTCGAGAACGATCTTCACGCGCTGCACTACGACGTCTGCGCGTCGGTCATGACGGGCGAGGCGGCGGTCGAAGCGGCAGGGCGAACCCTACCCGACTTGGTTCTGATGGACATCCGCCTCTCCGGTGCGATGGACGGAACGCAGGCCGCGTCGCTGATCTGGGAGCGCTTGCAGATTCCGGTCGTCTACCTGACTGCCTACGCGGATGCCGAAACGCTCGCGAGCATCAAGCGCACCAACGCCTACGGATATGTGATGAAGCCCTATGAGGCTGCTGAAGTACATGTCGCGCTGCAACTCGCGCTCGAACGGCGCGACCGGGAGCAGATCACGTAGCGGCGCGTGTCACGGTGACCCGCGTTCCGCGCCCCGACTCGACGCGAACTTGTGCTCCGATCTGTTCCGCGAGTAGGTGCACCAGTTGCATGCCCAAGGTGACCTTCGATTGTTTCCCGCCAAGGCCGACACCGTCGTCGGACACGCTCAGCAATTGCGCATGCTCGTCGAGCGTTGCAACGACGGTGCCTGTGCGGCCATCCGGGAAGGCGTGCTTCAGGGCATTGCTGATCAACTCGTTCAGTATCAGCCCGCACGGCACTGCCAGCTCAATGTCCAGGTTCGACGATGCAATCTCGAGCTGCAGGCGCACGCGCTCTCGGTCGACCCCGTACACGGCCAGGAGGTTCTTCGCGAGCTCGGTGGCGAACTCCGACATGTCGACACGCGCGAGATCAGCGGAGCTATAGAGCGTCTGGTGAATGTCGGCAATGGCGCGGATGCGCCCGCCCATCTCCGAGAGTGCCGTCTGCGCAGCCTCGTCCGTAACGTGCTGGGCCTGCAATCGGAGCAACGCGGCGATCACCTGCAGGTTGTTCTTCACGCGATGATGGATCTCGCGTAACAGCGTCTCTTTCTGCAGGAGCGATTCGCGCAGCAGCTCGTTGGCATGCTCAATTTGTCGTGCGCGCATGTACAGGTCGCGTTCTAGGCGCTCTTGCACGTCCCGGCTCGAATGCTTTAGCCGGTGGAGCTCGGTGACGTCGACGACGCGGTGGATGATATAGCGCACGCATGCGCGATCGTCGAGCACCGGGAAATTGGCCGGCTGCCAATAATGCTCCGCAAAGGTGCTCCCCGAGCCGGTGTCGTTCGGCTCGCGGATGTCGTACTTCTGCACGGCCATGAAGTGAGCCACGCCGCTGCGCAGCACTTGCACGAACGAGGCCTTGAGATTGCTCACTCCCGTCGCGTCAATCTCGTCGGGGTTGTCCGGAAAGACGTCGAACATGGGACGACCCAGGATGTCCCGCCGACGGGTCATCGTCGCTTTCAGGTACGCATCGGCGACCGCAATGATGCGAAAGTCCCGATCCACCACGAGGTACGGATCGGGGCTTGCCTGAAAAAGAGCTTCAAAGTCCGGCAGGGAGCCATCGATGCTTTCCATTCGCTTCTCAGTCAATGTCGAATTAGGAGTCACTGCTGTGCGGTTCATTCAGGTCGCCAGGAGCCGTGTCCTCCTGCCATCGGGTCGGTGCCAAGGAAACACTCAGTCCAATGTTGCGCTGATGTCTGCTCAAGGGCAACCCGCCAGAGAAAGACAACGCCCGCGCAACGTCGTCAAGACTCGTTCGCCGTTCCCGGAAGCCGACGTTCGACCACGCCGCATCACGAACGTCAGCGACGCGGCGCGTTACAGCCGCGCGGCGGATGAAGGGTGAGCTTCGGCGATGGCCTACGACGCGTCGACGACTCCTCTGAGAGCAAGCGGCTGGTGTACTTGCACAAGAGACCCTCAGCGTCCCGAATGTTCAACGGCCGAAGAGGTCGGGTGCGGTCCCCTCCTCGTGAGACGGCTCCCGACCAATGATGCGACGCTCGTTCAGCGTCGGAATATGGCTGGAAGTCGGCGCCTCTGGGTCATCGGCCGTGCGGGAATAGGGCAACGCCGAAAGGTTGGCGATCCCCCGGCGGTGATATCGACTAGGTCCGTTTCACGTTCAATCCTTAGCCGGTGCGATCCAGCCTTCTGGCCTCGGGGTGTCGCATCGGGTCGACTTCGGCGCATCCCCTCGGGCGGCCTTTGGATCGTCTATGATGACTGTCCTGCACACGTATGCCGGGAATACATGAAGTACGCCTGCCCGGCCGCGTGTCTTCGCCCTGCCTTCTTAAGCGGACGGCGGACAGCGGCCAGCCGCTCGCAGATTACTTCGCCGCTTTCTGCCCCACCCGACCTACGATCGTCAACAGACGACGACTCTTTCATGCACGATCATCAATCGACTAGCAACGCGCTAGAACAAACCCTTCGAAAAAGTGGCATTGATGCGATAGGCCATGCCGGCTGGGGAACGCACTTTTGCCACTTTTACGAAACGCGGCA